>JAGXLQ010000024.1 GCA_018334595.1 Candidatus Bipolaricaulota bacterium
CGTAAACTCCCTTGAGTCGACGGAGCTAATCTACGTACATAGAGACGCAGGAGAGGTAAAGGTAGAACTCTCCTCCGGGCTGAAGGACGAGGTAAACGTAGGTAGGATGGAGATGAGGTTAAATTGAGTATAGGTGGGTTGTTGCGGAGGAATAAGACGTTTTCCGGCGGAATTCACCCCCCCGATGCCAAGTTAACCGCAGGCCAGGAGATAAAGAATATCGAACCGCCCGACGAGGTAGTAATTCCTCTTAGTCAGCATATCGGCGCTCCGGCAGAACCAATAGTAGAGGAAGGCGACGAAGTGTTGGAAGGAGAGAAGATAGGGGAGGCGCGAGGTTTCGTCTCCAGCCCGGTTCACTCTTCGGTGGCGGGAACCGTGAAGGAGATAGGTGAATTTCCTCACCCCTCCGGATACGAGAAGAGCGGGATAAGGATTGGGGTTGATCCATCGGGTGGTTCTATTGACTTCTCGGGCTCGCCCCCCTTTGAACTAACCCCCGACGAAATCCTGGAAAGGGTTCAAGATGCCGGTATCGTAGGCATGGGCGGGGCTGCATTCCCGACCCACGTCAAGCTTAGCCCCCCCGAAGACAAAGAGGTGGATACGCTCATTATAAACGGGGCGGAGTGCGAACCCTACCTTACTGCTGACTACCGCTTAATGATGGAGAAGCCGGAGGAGATCGTTAAAGGCACCAGGGTAATTGCCCGTGCCCTTGGCGTGGAAAAGGTCCTCTTTGGAATTGAGGATAACAAGGCCGCGGCGGCCAAAGAGGTCCAACAAGCCGCTGGGGAGGATATTGAGGTGGTGACCTTACCTACGAAGTATCCTCAGGGCTGGGAAAAGACCCTGATATATGCCCTGACAGAAAGAGAGGTCCCCGTAGGCGGGTTACCCCTTGACGTTGGAGTAGTAGTACAGAACGTAGGTACAGCCGGGGCGATATGGCAAGCCTTACGATATGGAAGGCCGTTGACGGAGAGGGTAGTCACGTTGACGGGGTCTACGGCCAATCGAGGTAACTACATGATAAAAGTGGGCACGAAGTGGGAAGACGTCTTTGCCCAGTTGGGTGGACCAGAGGACCGAGGATCGACCAAGTTAATCGATGGAGGGCCCATGATGGGCAACACCCAATCTGACCTGGGAGTTCCCGTGCTGAAGAGTACCTCGGGTATCCTCCTGCTGGATGATATTGCTGCCGTAAAGAGGGACCCGATCGCCTGTATCGGTTGTGGAAAGTGTATTGACGCCTGTCCGGCAAATCTCCTCCCTACTGCAATATACAAGAGCATGAAAACGGGAGATCTCGATAGGTCCAGAGAGCTGAACGCGACTGCCTGTTGCGAGTGTGGTTCGTGCGCTTACGTATGCCCAAGCGAGATACCGTTAACTCAGTGGATAGTGCAGGCAAAGAACGAAATTGCGCTGGAGGATAGAGAGGAGGACGGGTAAACGACAACCCTGATTAGCTGGCGTGGAACCTCACTCAATCAAGTTTTCTGGTGATAACTGCTCTACTCTCATCCGAATCCGCGAGGTGCCGGTCGTAGAGGATGAGGAAGGTCAAGCTCAACAGGAAGAGGAGACCAGATAGCCCGCCCTGGAAGGCGCGGATGTAATTTCCGTTGAGGAAAAAATTGCTGAGAAGCGTTCCTAGGCCCAACCCCGACAACAACGAAACCGCGGGAACCCCAAAGACTATGGCGGACACCTTGCCAAAACTCCTGGGGTTTATTTCGAGTTCGACCTTATCTCTCTTTGTAACCCCGATAGGGTCCCGGGCGTGGACCCTTACCGAATTTTCGTGATCCCTATCGTTACAGCCCCCTTCGCAGCTTTTACAGACGGAAATATCCAAGACCAGGACCTCTACGGCTCCCCCTGACTCACGGCTCAGGACAACGCCTTCTCTGACCTGTCTGTCATCTTTCATTCTTCTGTGGACGGCTTGGGAAGTTCGACGATGCAGTCGACGGGGCACTTATCAATTGCGGTTTCAAAGTCGGCCTTTCCGTCAATTTCGTCGTAGTGTACGTGGGATAAGTTGTTGTCGACCTCGAAGGTGCCTTCGGGGCCAAGCTTTTCGCATAGCCCGCAGGCCACACAGCCCACCTCGCATTTTTGCCTGATCGTCACTCCGTCGTCAGGTGAATTGCAGGCAACCGCGATAAACTGGCCGTCCAGGTTGATCTCCTCGACGGTGATTATGTCGCGGGGGCACGTTTCTACGCAGACTCCACAGCCCGTGCATTTGTCCGGATCAACCTCTGGCAGTCCGTCCTTTACGTGAATGGCGTCAAATGGACACGCCTCTTCACAGTCTCCATAACCGAGGCACCCATATTCACACTTGATGTCTCCACCGGTGGTGAGCTCTATCGCCCTGCAACTTTCTACCCCTTCATAGCTGCCCGTTACTTTCTTGAACTCCTCTGTAGCTCCGCAGTGTACGACTGCAATACGTTTTTTCCCGGGCTCGCTTCCTATCTCCATACCCATAATTTCAGCCACCTTCTCTGCAACTTCATCTCCCCCGGGTACACAACTGTCCGGTGATGCGTTGCCCTTGGTGATGTTTACCGCGCACTGGTGACAACCAGGATACCCACAGGCGCCACAGTCGATCCCGGGTAGCGCTTCCTCCACTCTCTCCACCTTTGGGTCCTCTTCCACTTTTAACTTCGTGTGCGCGAAGCCGAGCAACGTGGCGAACAGCAAGCTAAGCCCAGTCATAGTGATCGCAGAGATGAAAACGGTTCCTGACATTTAACTCTCCTTTATACGGGTACGAGGCCCGAAAATCCCATGAAAGCCAGAGCCAGCAGCCCGGCTGTAAGCAGGGTTATTCCTGTCCCCCTAAATGGTTCGGGTATTGCCTCTTCCATAAGTTCGCTCCTTATCCCCGCCATAATTATCAATGCCAGGGTGAAACCCACTCCGGCGCCAAATCCGAAGATCGCAGATTGAACGAAGTTGTAATCACGTAAAACCATGAATAGAGCTAGACCCATTACGGCACAGTTGGTTGTAATTAGCGGCAGGTAGATTCCAAGCGTCTTGTAGAGTTCGGGAACGTACTTCTTCAAAAACATTTCCACGAGTTGGACGAGGGAGGCAATGACTAGGATGAATGAGACGTACTCCAAAAATTGCACTCCAAAGCCCTCGAGGATGAAAGTATTTATGTTCCAGGTTATTATCGCCGTGAGTGTCATTACGAAGGTCGTCGCTATTCCCATCCCGAAAGCTGCTTCCATCTCGTCGGAAACCCCCAGGAAGGGACATATGCCCAGGAAGTAATGCAGTACGAAGTTCTGGGTAAGTACTATCGCTACGAATATGAAGAAGAGTTCCATATATTACCCCCTGCTAGAAAGTTTCTTAAACAGCGCTACGAGAATGCTTAGGCTGATAAAAGCGCCAGCCGGCTGTACCATGATAATCATCGACTTGTACCAACTACCCAGTATCTCGACGTCCGCGATTGTCCCCTGGTAGAAGAGTTCCCTGACGCTGCCCAACACAACCAGAGCGAAGGCGAAGCCCAGGCCCATGCCAAGGGCATCCATGAGTGACCGGCTGACCGGTTCCTTGGAGGCGAAGGCCTCCTGACGACCGAGGATAATGCAGTTTGTAACTATTAAAGGTAGATATGGGCCGAGTTGCGTGCTTATCGTAGGAATATGTGCTTCGAACAGTAGCTTCACTACCGTTACAAAGGAGGCGATGATGATCATAAAGCTTGCGATTCTTACCTGATCAGGAATGACCTTTCTCAACGAGGATATCGCCAGACCGGAAGCAATTAGTACGAAGGTAGTAGCCAGGCCCATGGAAAGTCCGTTGATTAACGAGGTCGTTACCGCCAGGGTGGGGCACATACCCAGCACCTGAACGAATACCGGGTTCTCCCTCCATATGCCCTTAACGAAGTCTTTTAGCATTTTTACTCACCTGATCCCATAATCTCTTGCACTTGATCGAGACCTTTGTTGATGATATCGACGACTGCCTTCGAGGAAATAGTGGCCCCGGTTATCGCCTCGATCTCCCCGGGTTCGGTCGGGGCTGACTTAACTAGGCTAACCCCGCCAGAGGCGTCTTCCCCCCTAAACTGATTCTTAAAATTACCTCCCCTTATCTTTCCACCCAGTCCGGGGGTCTCGCTTGAGTCTAGTACCTGGATTCCCTGAATTTCCTCGAGATTCGAATTGACACCCACCATGAGCTCTATCGTTCCCTGGTAACCACTTCCGCTAGCCGTAAATGCGTATCCGTTAACCTGTCCTTCCGAGTCCCGAGTTACGTAGATATCTTTTCCCTCGATTGTCTTGACTTCGTAATCCTCGGTCTTCGGGAGAACGTAGAAAATTGCTTCCTTGATTGCTTCACGGTTATTCTCGTTGATTATCGGGGTCGCATAATTTGAGACCAGTGATAGGACCAACCCGCTGACTAAACCGAGAACCGTTAACACCAGTACCATCTTCATTATCTGTTTCATAGATTATCCCCCACCAAGCGGTTTAGGTACGGTGAATCGGTTTATCAGCGGCGTGAAGGCATTCATTAACAATATTGCAAACATTACGCCCTCTGGGTACCCACCCCAGGTCCTGATAACTATCGTCAACACCCCGAACCCTATTCCAAATATCCACCTTCCGGACTTAGTTATCGGTGTTGTCGCCGGGTCGGTTGCCATGAAGAAGGTTCCGATGAAGAACCCTCCTGCCAGGAGGTGAAATAGTGGTGGAGAGAACTGGTTGGGGTCGAGCCCCCACAGTATAGAGGAGAGGATCAGCAAGGAGCCGAACCCTCCCAGGGGAATTCGCCAGTCGGCATATCCCTTGTAAATCAGGTAGACCCCCCCGATCAGTAGGGCTAACGCTGATGTTTCCCCCAGTGAACCCGAGATATTCCCGACGAAAAGACGCCAGAGTGGAGTCATCATCCCGTCAAACCTCGCAGCCGCCAGGGGTGTGGCGGAAGTTACTGCGTCAATACCAACAGGATCGACCCAGCTTGTCATAATTACGGGGTAGGACGCTACCAGGAACGCCCTGCCAATTAGTGCCGGGTTAAAGATGTTTTTGCCCAGTCCGCCGAAGAGTTGTTTGCCAATTACGATCGCGAATACGCTGCCCAAAGCGACGGCAAAGAGCGGTAGCCCGGGGGGCAACACCAGAGCGACCAGGATACCGGTAACCAACGCACTGTAATCGGATAGATCGACTTCCCGTCCGACGACCTTCTGGAATAACGCCTCGGCAAGCAGGCTGGCGGCTATCGCAGTAATTAGCGGGAATACTGCCTCCAGTCGGAAGAAGTAAATGCTGGCAGCCACCGCGGGGACGAGGGCAAATGCTACTCCCCCCATTATCTCCGATGTCTTGGTGCCGCTATGGATATGGGGAGAATGCGAAACTCGAACCCTAGACGTGTCTAGTTCAGGCATAAATGGTTCCTTTTATGATAATATGGTATTGTATTTTTTCTTTATCCAAGCTGTAAAATTGTCGTATCCGTCAGACTTTGTCAATTGCGGTTAATCAGAACAAACCTATCGCGAACTACCCTATTTTGCAACTATAATAACAAACGACCTGAACCTTGGCAACAACCAAACCAGTAAGTATTGGGCTTACTTTTCCAACCAGGAGATAAGCTCTTCGTACCTCAAGGCGTTAATGACGTCGGACTCCTGAGCCCAACCACGACGGGCTAAGTATATTCCCAATTGCATAAAGTCGAGATGGCGTAACTGGTGGGAGTCAGTTCCAATCGAGAGCTTCACGCCTCGATCGATTGCCCCCTTTATCAGCCTGTCGTCGAGGTCAAACCGCGAGGGCGAGGCATTTATCTCCAGGGCAGTGTTGCATTCCCTCGCCTTATCAAATACCTTCTCCCAGTTGAGGGAGAAGCTGTCGCGCTCCCCCACCTTTCTCCCGGTTGGGTGCGCTACGATATTGACCTCTCTATGGGCAATTGCCCGAAGCAACCTTTCTGTCATCCCCTCCTCTTCCATATCGAAGTGGGAGTGTACGCCAGCGACCACTATATCGAGCTGTTCCAGTGCCCCGTCCGAGAGCCTAAAGCTTCCGTCTGGTTGGACGTTGGCTTCCACCCCCGCGAGCAGGTGGACGTCGTCATAGCGTTCGTTGAGGGCCCGGATCTGGGCGATGTGCTCCTCGACGTCGCCTTCCTTTATGCCAGATATTACCCCGGGGGCATCGGCGTGATCGGTTACGGCAAGGTAGCTGTATCCGCGTTTTGCGGCCTCGTCTGCCAGGTCAGCCAACTCGTTCTTTCCGTCACCGCTGCGGGTGCTGTGGCAGTGGAGATCGCCGTTAACGTCCCCCTCAGTGATCAACTGAGGTAGTTTTCCCATCTTGGCGGCGTCTATCTCGCCGCGATCTTCTCGTAACTCGGGTGGTATCCAGTTAAGGCCGAGTTTCTCGTAGATGCTCTCCTCGGTCTCTCCTGCTACCTTCTCTTCGTTATCCGCTCTGAACAGACCGTACTCACTTAACTTGTAACCCTGAGAGATCGCCAGTTCTCTTAATCTCACGTTATGTGGTTGAGAGCCGGTAAAATATTGTGAGGCTGCCCCAAATGAGTCCCCTGCAACCAGACGGAGGTCGATCCTAATGTCGTTGTCCAATCGTACGGATGACTTGGTCTCGCCTTTGCTTATCACCTCGTCAACCTCTTCCAGCCCCGTGTAAAAATCCATCGCCTTGTTGGGGTTAAGAGAAGTCCCCAGGATGTCTATATCACCAATTAAGTATTTGTGCCGACGTAAGGAACCTGCCACTCGGACCTTGTCAAACAGGTTGGAGTCGAGTAGTTTACCCTTGATCGTCCCTCCAACCGGGAGCACCTCGTTAATTAAATACTTCCCCCTTGTTCTTTCCACTATTTTTAGGCCCTTGCTGATGTTCTTTTCAGACTTTTTTCCAAAGCCGGAGAGTTCGCGGACCTTACCTTCTGATATTGCCTTTTCCAGTTGGTCTATCGTGGTGACGCCTAGTTCCTCCCATATCTTCTTGGCCTTTTTCGGTCCCAGGTTTCTTACCTTTAACAGACCAGGATCTATGGGGATTTCCTCCTTTAACTTCTCTAGGTACTCTAAGCCGTCCGTCTCGATTAACTCCGCGATTTTCTCAGCGATGTTCTCTCCGACGGCGGGAATGTTTTCCAAGTTTCCATCGCGGTAGATCTCCACGACGCCTCTGGACAGTGACTCTATCTCTCTGGCAGCCCTGCGATAAGCTCTGGGCTTGAACTGTACCCCCTTAATATCAAGGAGGTCGGCGATCTTGTTAAAAACTTTCGCTATCTCTTCGTTGTCCATTTGTTAGCTCCCCTAGATATCTCTCCTTCCCTCAAATGCCTTCCCTAACGTGGCCTTGTCAGTAAACTCCAGGTCTCTGCCGACCGGTATTCCCTGGGCAATTTGAGATATTTCCACGCCAAGAGGCCGCAGTTTTTTTACGAGAAACATCGACGTGGATTCTCCTTCCGTTTTTGGTTCAAGGGCCAGTATTACCTCGCCTACCTCTTCACTTTTCGCCCTATTTATCAATTTACCGATGGAAAGGTCACCGGGAGCAACGTCCTCGATTGGATTTATCAGCCCCCCGAGGACGTGGTAAAGGCCGTCATATTTCTGAGTTGACTCTATCTTCGTTATATCCCAGGGCCTACTTACCACGCAGATCTTCGATCTATCGCGTTGTGAATCGGAGCAGATGTCACACTTATCTCCGGTTGAGAAGTTTCCACAGACCTTACACCTGTTTACCCGCGTTGACAGGTCCTTTATGGCTTGGGAAAGACGGTCCACCTCTTCCTCGTCCCGTGTGAGCAGGTGGAATATCAATCTCTCCGCGCTCTTCTGCCCCACCCCGGGAAGCCGCTTTAACTCCTTGACTGCGCGTTCCAGGGGCTCGATCATAGTCCGGGGATGTTGGGTAGGTCCAAACCTCCGGCGATGTCGCCCATTTCTTCTTTGGTGAGTTCTTTGGCCTTGTCCTTGGCATTATTCACCGCTGCAAGGACGAGGTCTTCTAGCATTTCGGTGTCGTCCGGGTCGACGACCTCTTTTTCTATACTTATATCTACTATGTCCTCATTCCCGTTGGCAATTACCTTGACCATTCCCCCGCCTGCAGTCGCCTCGACTTTCTTGTCGGCTAACTCCTGTCGTTTCTTCTCCAGCTCGTCCTGCATCTTTTGCGCCTTCTTCATTATGTCGTTGATGTTACCAAATCCTTTCACGGTATTACCTCCATGGGTTGGTAATAGGTTGTTAATTAAACCGCCCTTCTTCGATGACCGTACCTCCGACGTTCCGTTTTACCAGATCAGCCTTTTTTGCCAGTAGGTCCTTTTCCGTCTTTTCACTATCTCCCGCTTCTTCACTGTAAATTATGCGAACTTTATCCACGTCTGCAAAATGTTTGTCCACGACCTCCTGCAAATAACTCAAATTCTTATTTTCCTCGAGGCTTTCTTTGTGAAATGCAAATTCCCGGGAGAATTCCAGAATTAAGTCCCTGTTCCGGATTACAGGATTGGATTCCTCCAAGAAGGCTGCGATTGAGATACGATTGTTTTCAACCTGCTCGACCAATTCCTTCCAGCTGTCCGACCCCTTGAGACCGCTGGCTTCTTCCACTTTTCTTCGAACGTCTTCGCCCTCAAAACCATCATTCGGCCCAGGTCCACTAGAGCTGGCCTCCCCACTCATAACTGGTTCTGGCGAAGAATCCCGTCCTTGGGGGAGGTCCTGGCCGTCGTCAACTTCTTCCCGCTCAGGCTCTCCGTTGAGTTCTTTGTTGTCTGGATTACCATCCGTTTCCCCCTTCGGGGGAGCTTCCTCGTCGATTCCCGAGAGTAGAGCCAGGGACCCTATCTCCAGGGTTACCTGCTTGTTGGAGCTTCCCCTCAGGTCCTCGAGAATATCCAGCAGTCCCCGCGACAGCTCCACGTTTGTCTCGAGTTTTGCTCGGTCCACTCCACCTTTGATCCTGGCCCTTAGTTCCTCCAAGACGGACTCAAGAAAGATTTCCAGATCTCGCCCCCGTTTCGCTAGCCTGTCTATCTCCTGTAAAAGGTCCCGAGGATTCCCGTTTCCCAGGCTGTCGAGAAAGGAGTTTACGCTGGAGTCGGTCGGCAGGCCGAGCAAGTCGACCAGGGAATCCTTCTCGATTTTCTCCTCCGAGCTGTAAGGTAACACCTGTTCCAAAAGCACTAGTCCATCGCGCATTGAGCCTCTGGCCCTCACCGCAATTAACCCTAATGCCTCGTTCGTTATGTCTATTTCCTCAGCCTCGGAGACCTTTTTTAGCCGTTCGAATATGGACGGGCGCGGTATCTCCTTAAACTCGAAAACTTGGCAGCGAGATATTATTGTGGTAGGTATTTTTTCGGGTTCCGTTGTGGCAAATATAAAAGTTACCCTGTCGGGCGGTTCTTCCAGGGTCTTAAGCAGGGCATTGAACGCCTGGTTGGTTAACATATGGACTTCGTCGATAATGTAGACCTTGTAGTCGAGCTCGGCTGGCGTGTAACTAACTTCCTCTCGGAGGTCGCGGATCTTGTCGATCCCCCGATTTGAGGCGCCGTCTATCTCCACTATGTCCAGGGCGGTCCCCCTGCTTATCCTGTTACAGCTATCGCAGCTATTACACGGCTCTCCGTCCTCAGATTGTTCGCAATTAATTGCCTTGGCCATTATCCGGGCTACCGAAGTCTTGCCGGTGCCCCTGGGGCCGGCGAAGAGGTAAGCGTGGGAAGTTTCTCCCCGACTTACAGAGTGCCGCAGTATACGGACCGTACTCTCCTGGCCTACGACATCTTCAAATCTCGACGGTCTCCATCTTAAGTTGATCGATCTAAGAGTCATTTGTGAATTCTGCAAGTTAACCACCGCTCCACTCGGTCGGAGAAAAAATAACAGTTGGCTCGATAATACAGATCCTCACATTGCAAGCTACGATTAAAAGGTTGCCGGGAACGAGAAAACGTGGTTTACCAAAATCGGCCGAGGAAGCCCCGTAGTTCGCTGCAGGGACGAATCGACTGGTTTTTGTCCAGCAGTCAATTCGCCCCGCTCATCTTTGCTAGGAACAAATACAACACAAGTTCCGAATTGACTGCTAGGTCTTCTTTTGGCAAAGACCAACCTGCGTAGTTGAATGTTTTTTCTACAAACCCCGTCCTTTGGGGCGGGGTTCTTGGCTTTATATATTAGAGCTTTATCTATTAGAAAGTTTTCGTCTTTGAGAGAATTTTACCTAGCAGCAAAAACTTAAGCGATTACGTCTGTTTTACCGCTTCCAATAATTAAGCTCCGTCCGGGCTTAACCACCGTAACTGGATCCGATAGGTGCCTCGGAATTTTTGACACGGTTTTGGCATTTAGCAACGAGAGTTGGGCGAACGACAGCAGTTATTATGGTTTACTTCCAGGCGTTTCCGTGCTCGTCACCGTAGGGTAACAACCCAAGGTATCTTGCGGCTTTGACCGCTTCTGCAGCCTGACGCTGGTGCTTCTCGCAGAGTTTTGTCGCCCTTCTCGGGAGTATTTTACCCGAACGGTTTGTAAATTGCTTCAGCTTGTTGTATTGCTTGTAGTCAAGGTCAATATTTCCTTCGCATCCCTGACATCTGTTTGATCGCCTTCTACCCATGACTTTTAACACTCCTTATGAAATCTATTTATCTGATACTGTAAGGTTAAATTCTTATGTTGTGTTTGATGCTCCGTTAACCCTTATTCGCTCGTTACTGTTTCCTCGACTTTATCGTTCTTAAATACCTGGTACCTAAGCACTCCTTCTTCGACGTTAGAGCGCTCGGATATTCCATCTACTTCATCGGGAGCGCACGTGAATTCTATTAAGAGGTATACCGCTTCGCTGAATCCTTCGATGACGTAGGCCAATCTCTTTTTCCCCCACTCGTCGACGGCTTGAACCTCTCCACCCTCGTTTTCAATTATTGACTTCAACCTCTCCTGTTTATCTTCTAGACCCTCTTCACTGTATTTGGGGTCCAAGACGTACATTACCTCGTAACCTTTCATGTTGCTCAATGTATAAACCTCACCTCGTATAATTACTTAAACTAACAGCACCTAAATTTACCAAACAAACCCCTGACTGTCAACTCGGCCACCCCCATCGGTCTTGACACGACAATTGAATATCGTTACAGTTTTTATGCTTTGGGTCCATAGCTCAGTGGTAGAGCATCCGGCTCATAACCGGGCGGTCCTAGGTTCGAACCCTAGTGGGCCCACCAGGAGCGTTTACCATTATCTAGGGGTTCTGCATCGGTAAATGCTTCGGGGGAAATGAGATAGCGGGATTAAAGACCCCGAATTAGCTTGAAAAACCCCCCACTCTTAGATATTATCATTAGGCGCAAACCAAGGTCTTTGACAGATGGGAAGTAGTTCTGATTGAGCTTAAATTGAGAGGGTATGATCCCGGCTCAGGATGAACGCTAGCGG
>JAGXLQ010000177.1 GCA_018334595.1 Candidatus Bipolaricaulota bacterium
TGCGGGGGAAGATCGACGAGGGGCTGGAGATGGCCAACGAGATCATCGAGCCTCGAGCGATCTATACGATTAAGGAAAGCGACGAGGAGGAACTGGAGGACTACGACGCCCCGGAACCACTACGGGGCAACGCTTGTCTTGCCTTTGGGGCTTCAACGATCGGGGCGGCCCTGCCTGAAAGGGTGGACGAGCTGATGGAGGAGGGGAAGTACTCGCTCAGTTATATCCTGGATTCGATCGGCTCTGCGGCCGTAGACCTGACAGCCGACCTATTAGGGGAGGAGATAGTCTCCGAGGCCCATTCCAGGGGGCTTAACACCACCCGGGTTTTTGCACCCGGGTCGGGTTCTTCCGGTTGGAGGGTTAACAATCAGCGGTTTATCTTTGCCAATTTGAACCCCGGGAAGATAGGGGTTACCCTTACTTCGTCCTTTACCATGTTACCAAAAAAATCCAATTCACTTGTAATGGGCCTGGATAACGACGTTAATCAGGTCAAAAACCTTTTCTCGTGCGCCGGGTGCAGGAGGACAGATTGTCCTGCCCGCGACGTACCGGAAGGTTAGTAAGGGAGGAATTTTATCATGAGAGTTATTATCGCCGGGCTTGGAGACATCGGAACGCAACTGGCCGAAGACCTGTCTTCACGGGACGGCTTTGAACTAGTCCTCATCGACCAGGACGAGGAGAAATGTGACACCCTAAAAGGGGAATACGACGCCCTCATTCTCCACGGAGACGGGACCGAACCCGAACTGCTGGAGAGTGCCGGGGCGAATAACGCCGACGCGCTGATTGCTTCGACCGAATCGGACGCGCTCAACTTGGTTATAGCCATTTTGGGCAAGAGGTTTTCCATTCCCAAGGTGGTGGCAAAGCTGAACAAGACGAGCCTGCGCGCGACCTCAAGAGAACTGGGGGTCGATCATGTTATCTCGCCAAAGATGTCGGCAGCCACAGAGATATCAAGCCTCCTCCATGGGTACAACGTTCTGGACTTCTCCCTTCTGGTCCAGGGGGGTGCCAGGCTGGTTGAGATTTCACCCGGGGAGCTGGTGAGCAAAAAGATAAGGGACATCGACCTTCCCGAGGGCACCCTGATAACGTCTATCTTCCGCAACGGAGTTGCAATTATCCCCAAGGGTAACACGAAGTTAAACCGGCAGGACATTCTCGTCATAATCACGGAAAACGAGGAAAAGGAGCAGACGATAAAGGAACTATTCGGGGAGCTCCAGACGACCAACCGGCCAGACCATATACATGAAGATTAGCGATCATATAAGGCCGGCAAACTGGCATTCGGTACTATTCCAGCTTGCAGGCGCCCTCGGCTTATTCGGGATACTAACAATCGTCCCCTTGATCGTCTCGATTATTCTGGGCGAGTTTCTCTACGCCAGGATCTTCGGCATCCTAATAGTCAGCACGATAACCATTGGCTTCGGCTGGCGGAGGTTCACTCCAAGCATCAGTCCGATGAAGTTAACGGACGCCCTCATCGTAACCGCCCTCGTATACCTGATATTCAGCCTCGTCGGAGCAATTCCGTTTCTCCCGGTTAAACCGTTCCTCGATAGCCTGTTTGAGGCGGTGTCCGGATTTACCACTACGGGGCTATCAACCATGGACGAGTCGATCATCCCTTACTCCCTCCACTTCTTCAGAGCTTATGCGCAGTGGTTAGGAGGGATGGGTATAATCGTCCTGTCTCTGGCTATCCTGCTGAGGCCGGGCAAGTCAGCATTCAAGCTCTATTCGTCGGAGTTCGGGGAGACCAACATCCTCGGCAGCGTCGTATCGACCGCCAAGGCCGTGATCAAGGTATACTTGACGCTCACGGTCGTTGGTTTTCTGGCCTTCTACCTGGCAGGGATGAGCCCGTTTAGCGCGTTAATTCACATCATGACGACGATACCGACAGGGGGGTTTTCCCTGTACTCCGACAGCATCGGTCACTACAACAGCCCGGTCATCTCCTTCACGGTAACGATCTTCATGATCCTGGGAGCGATAAGCTTTCCCCTGTACTACATCTCCGTCAAAGAGGACTTTAGGAGGTTTTTCCGCGACCATCAGGTCCAGACGTTGCTCCTGCTAATTCTGGTGGGGACGTTGATATTCTCCCTCACCTTCGGCTCCTCCTTTTCCAACGTCGTTCCCGGCTTGTTTCAGACCTCGACGGCGATAACAACGACTGGATTCAACACTGTGCCGACGGGTCCACTGTCCGACGGGAACAAGTTCGTGACCGTTATCCTCATGATCGTCGGTGGTGGGACCGGATCGACAGCCGGTGGCATCAAGATCTTCCGGCTCCTCATCCTTTTGGCCATGATCCGGGTCGTCTTCTTTAGAACGTTGTTGCCCAGGGAGGCAAAGTTGCCCCTCAAGTTCGGGAACCTGACAGTTACCGGGGAGGAGGTCGAATCGATATTCTCCTTCTTTGTCGCCTACCTGACCATACTCGTGCTGTCGACGATGATCGTCGTCTGGGTAGAGGGTTTCTCCCTGATCGACTCGCTGTTCGAGGTCGCCTCCGCGGAGGGTACGGTCGGCATGTCCGTGGGGATTACTTCCTCGTCGCTCAACCCCTTCACCAAGCTGGTCTTAATCTTGAATATGTGGCTGGGCAGGCTGGAGATAATTCCTGTGCTTGTCGCCCTTTATCCCAAGAGCTGGCGCTAGGCAAGTACTCCGATATCCCCTATAAGAGAAGAGACCTAAAGACAGGTAGCAGTATTCCCGCCACGAGGGTTCCAAGAATCGCTCCCCCGATGACGTCGGAGGGGTAGTGTTCCTTGACGAAAATCCTGGACAGGCTGATCACGATCGCCGAAATGTAGGCAAACATCCAGGCCCACCAGAGGCCAGGATAGGCCGTGGCAATGATAAACGACACCCCAAAGGCGATGGTAGCGTGCCCGGAAGGGAAGGCGAAATCGTCTATAATTCTATGCCTCATTGGCTTGGCCCTCAGCGTTACCGGTCGGGGCCGCTCCATGACCGTTTTGACCAGCCTGAAGACGGCTATGTTGACTATACTTATGGCCAGTCCAATTAACACGTAGGTGTGGCCACGCCCCCCGCCAAACAGTATGAGGGCCAAGCCGGCCAGGCCCCAGAGGTATCCATCGCCGAAGTACGTCGCGGCGATCAGGTAACGGGAGAACCGCTTTAACAGGGGGCTCTCACTTACCCGTTCCAACCCAAGTTCATCCCGGGCCACGAGCCAGAGAGAAAACTTGTCCAGCCGTCTGAGCAACGGCTCCAAGATTCCGGTCTTATCGCTATTTTCCATGTTCATTCGGTCTTTCTCCTTAACGCGGGAAAGAGGATTACCTCTC
>JAGXLQ010000178.1 GCA_018334595.1 Candidatus Bipolaricaulota bacterium
CAGGAGGCTCTCACTTATCCGTTCCAACCCAAGTTCATCTCGGGCCACGAGCCAGAGAGAAAACTTGTCCAGCCGTCTGAGCAACGGCTCCAAGATTCCGGTCTTATCGCTATTTTCCATGTTCATTCGGTCTTTCTCCTTAACGCGGGAAAGAGGATTACCTCTCTGATCGATTCAGAGCCGGTAATCGCCATCAGTAGCCTGTCCAGCCCAATACCGATACCAGCCGTGGGGGGCATGCCATATTCCAGGGCGGCCAGGAAGTCCTCGTCCTTGGTCTCTTTGTCCCCGCTCCCGGAGAACCTCTCCCTTTGTTCGAGGGGGTCGTTCAGCTCGGTAAAGGCGTTCCCCACTTCCAGGCCACCGACGAAGACCTCAAACCTCTCCGTCAGCTGGCGGTCCCCGTCGCGCTTGGTCTTGGCCAGGGGAGATACGTCCGTGGGGAAGTCCGTTATAAACGTAGGCTGAAATAGGTCGTCCTCGACGTACTCCTCGAAGAGAAACTCGACCATCTCACCCCAATTGAAATCATCCTTTCCGGCTACGTCAAGGTTTTTGCTTGCGGCAAAGTCTCTCAGTCCCCCTGCGGATTTTCCTGCCAGATCGGATATACCAGTTGCCCTCTCCACAGCGTCAACCATGGACAGCCTGTCCCAGGGCGGCCTCAGGTCAAGCACCTCGCCATTTACCTCCGGCTGAGTGGTCCCGACCGCCTCCTTGGTACCCCTGGAGATAAGCCGTTCCGTGAGGTTCATCGCGTCCTCGTAGTCGGCGTACGCCTGATATATCTCCACGGTGGTAAACTCCGGGTTGTGCTCGGTGGAGACTCCCTCGTTACGGAAGTTCTTGCCGAGCTCGTAGACCCTCTCCATCCCCCCGATTATCAGGCGCTTCAGGTACAGCTCCGGGGCAATCCTCAGGTACAGGTCCTGTTCCAGGGCGTTGTGATGGGTGACAAACGGCTCGGCAGTAGCTCCACCGGCGGCGGGTTGCATCAACGGGGTCTCGACCTCGAGGTAACCCTCGTCGTCCAGCTGTCTCCTAAGCGAGCTTATCATCTTGCTGCGGGCAACAAAGGTCTCCTTGACCTCGTCGTTAACTAGGAGGTCAAGATAACGTTGCCTGTATCTCTTCTCCACGTCCTTCAGGCCGTGCCACTTCTCGGGCAGGGGCATGAGGGACTTGCTGAGAAGTTGGACATCCTTGACCTTGACCGAAAGCTCTCCGCGGTTTGTCACGAATATGGGGCCGCTCACCCCAATAAAGTCGCCAATATCTAAGGACTTGAGCAGCTCGTAGTCCTGTTCGCCGAGGAGATCGATATTCGTGTATCCCTGAAGTTTTCCGCTACCGTCCTTCAAGTCGAAGAAACACGCCTTCCCCATGTCCCTAAAGCCCACCATCCTTCCGGCGAGCTTCTCGTGGGTTTCCGTTTCCTCCTCCAGGTCACCGTCAAACTGGTCCAGTACGTCAGCTATCTCCCTGGTCCTCGTGAAGTTATAAGGGTAGGGCTCTATACCGTCCTCGCGAATCTCTTGGAGCTTCTCGACCCTCTGGTCGCGCAGGACGTTGGAGTCCTCACCGGAAACGCCTCCGTCTCTATCATTCACCCGGCTCACTCTCCAATTCCAAGTATCCTGTACCGCCTATCTCCGGCGGGCGTCTCGACCACCACTTCTTCACCCTGATGATGACCCATGAGAGCCTTGCCTACAGGACTTTCGATGGATATCTTGTTCTTTTCCAGGCTGACCTCCGCCGGGCTTACCAGGATGAAGGTCTCGGGCCCATCTCCCTCTGCTGGCTGCAGGATAACCGAGGTCCCTATCGAGACCATGTCCGAGCGGATCTCCGACTCGTCGATTATCTCCGCTTTGTCCAGAAGTTCCTCCAGACGGTTTACCTCGGCCTGAACCCTGTCCTGCTGTTCACGCAAAAACATGAATTCTTTGTTCTCTCTGATGTCCCCTTCGTGGGACTTAGCACTCTTTAGCTTTTCAGGAATCTCCTCGTAGAGCTCAGAACGTAGTTCCTTTAACTTCTCGACCTTTGCATCGTATCCTTCCTGAGTAAGGTAGAAGATCTCCTTTTCAGTTGTATTCACCATTATTACCACCTCTGTTGCTGTCGTTAAACTCGTTGAGAAAGTCTTCCGACAGCTTAGAATTATCCATGAAGACGGCACGCCGCTTGGGCTTGACGATTAAATCAAGACGGGAAAACCGGGACTTGTTCTTGCGGAAGCTCTCGCGAATCACCCTCTTTACCCTGTTCCTCTCCACCGCGTTGCCCAGCTTTTTGGGAGTTACTACTCCCAACCTGGGACGTTCGTCCTCTTTTTTCAGGATATAAAAGACAAACCCGTCCGAATCCAGAAACTGACCTTTTCTGTAAACTCGTGAAAAGTCCCGTCTGCTAAGTAGCCTATTGTCCTTAGGAAAATCGTTTCTGGACATAGATTTTATTCAATATCCCGCTCACAATCAAGCTGACGGCTTTTGTGAAAGGCGTCCGGGGGGTTCACGCTAGTTTCGCGGACCAAATATGGCCGTGCCCACGCGGATCATGTTTGCCCCTTCCTCGATAGCAACCCGGTAGGAGTTGGTCATTCCCATGGACAGGACCTCCATCCTGTCCTTCCCCTCAACCAAATTCTTTCCGTAATCGTAGAGCTTTCTGGTTACCTCGAAGTAGGGCCGTGCGTCTTCCGGGTTCCCGGTAAACGGGCCCATCGTCATCAGCCCGTCAAGGCGGAGATGTTCGAGCCCGCTGATCCCCCGAATTATCTCGTCTAAGGCGTCCTTCTCCGGCCTCAAGCCGTACTTGGACTCCTCATTACCGCTATTAATTTCGACCAGGATCGGCATTACCTCCTTGCCGGCCCTCTCCACCCTCTTGTCTATGTGCTCCGCCTTCGACAAGGACTCCACCGTCTGTACCCGGTCAAATATTGGTAGGGCTTTGTTGATGTCGTTTTTCTGCAGGTGGCCGATCAGTTCCCACCTGATCTCCCCGGCGTCCTCGCCGAGCTCGCCGTGTTTACGGACCGCTTCCGGGTGTGTGTAATTCTCCCCTATCGCGTCCGCACCGGCGTCCACCACTTCCCTGACCTCGTCGGCGCTCCTGCCCTTAGTCGCCGGGACGAGCTCGACGTGATCGGGAACCGAATCCTTGATCTCTTCGTATTTATCAGCTATCTCTCCCAGTGCCTTCACCTCCTCGCAATTCTTCAGGCCGCCGCGCCCGTATTTTCTTCCTTCCGGGCGTTGCGGTATTCCTTCAACGTAGCGGACCGGGCCGTCTCCGACAGGTGGTCAATTCTCC
>JAGXLQ010000179.1 GCA_018334595.1 Candidatus Bipolaricaulota bacterium
GCGTTGTATCTCTCAACGAGGTCCCGGGCGCCGCGGAGAGTAGTCTCGTTTCTTACCTCGAATTCCGTCTCTTCGGAGTCTTCGGCCTGCTGTCTCTCAACTTCTCCAGAGAGCTTTCCAAGATCCTCTGGCCGGTAAAGCTTGGTCCCCTGAACTGCTTTCTCGACCTGATCCTCTATAGTCACCCTCTCATCACTTTCGCTTATGTAGTAACCTCGGTCGATTGCCTCCAAAGTCTCTTTAGCAATCCGGGCGCGCTCCTTTCTATTCACTATTTCCTCCCTTGTTTGTGGTGTGATGTTCACAAACATCCTGGTTCGAGACAAGTTCTCTAGATTTCCGCTCCCTCTCTCTACGTACCCGTTACCCCCACACCTCTTCGTCACCCACAGAGAAAGACAGAGTGTAAGCCCGTATTGGATAGGATTCCGCCTAGTTGCTATAATAAATTGGGTTCTTTAACGAAAGTGGTGTACATGGATAAACAAAAAGACTTACTTGACGAACTCTTAGACCGGGTTATCGAAGCTTGCGACCCTGAGAAGATAATCTTGTTCGGATCGGGAGCGAGAGGGGATATGGATAAAAACAGCGATCTGGACTTACTCGTCGTAAAAAAGGCAGCACACAGGAGAAAAGTAGCCGGGGATATTTACATGAACCTGGTTGGATTTGGCCACCCCGTGGACGTCATCGTAGTAAGGCCGGAGGATATCGATCGCTATAGGGACTTACCTTACCTGGTTATAAAACAAGCACTTGATGAAGGAAAGATATTGTATGACAAAGAATCGCAACCGCAGACCACCAAATGAGCCCGCCCAGGACTTTGATCTTGATCTTACCATAGAAATCTCAATAATCTCAAACAGCAATAGGCGGACCTTTACATAAGTTTTTTGTGCTTGGTATAGGGGTGAACCGGGTTACTCCGGTATGTGCCACGTAGTCGTTCAGCTAATTTGCCCATACCGAAGCAACTTCATCAACATTATCGAATTCGCCCAACACCATGGGTAAATCACCGTTTCAGCACCCAAATGAGAACTGTAACTTGGAAGAAAATATTTTCCTTGGAAAAGATAGTTCAGGCTTCCTTCTTTGAGATCCATATCTTGGCCCAAGTTGGGTAACTCATTTGGGTGCTGGACCAAGGGGGTCTCCGATAACAAAACCAACTCTGCTAACCATTGGACTGCGGACTACGGACCATCTTGCCCGCCTCTCAGCCCTCATCCTCCCCTACCAGCTATGAGCTCTCAGCTAATACCCCTTGACATCCTCCACCATATACGGTAAATTACACATCAAGATCGGAGGAAAATTATGTTGAACCGCACAAAGACGAAGTTAACCTTCAAAGTTCTTAACGGCTTCCTCATCTCCGCTATCTCTCCTCTCAGGAGAGGGTCCTCCTCCATCTAACTCTCCAAATACTTAAACCAAACATATATACGAAAACCAGGTACCTATTCCATCCGTACTAGGTCTAGTCAGTTGGAATTACGTACCTACAAAGACAAATAATCAATAAACCCAATAACTAAAACATCTCGAGGTGATGAAATTGGGAAGGTAACAGACCTAACTGCAAACTCGGCTGAAACGAACAGCAAATCAAAAAGCACTGACGGAACGATCAACCACATCCTGCTCATGTACTCCGGCGGACTGGACACGTCGGTCCTGTTAAAATGGCTTCAGGACGAGTACGGCGTACCCGTCTCCACCTTTACCATAGACGTCGGCCAGCGTGACGCACACCTGGACGAGGTCAAGGCCAAGGCACTTGACCTGGGCGCGGAGAACGCCTTCGTGGTCGACGCCAAGGAGGAGTTTGCCGAAAAGTACATCACGGGGAGCATCAAGGCAAACGGGCTCTACCAGGAGCAGTACCCGTTAAGCACGGCAATCGCCCGCCCCCTGATGAGCGAGATAGCGGTCAAGTACGCCCAGGAACACGACATCGACGCCATCGCCCACGGCAGCACGGGCAAGGGAAACGACCAGGTCAGGTTTGAGGCATCGATAAACGCCCTGGACGATACGATAACGGTCTTGGCTCCGATAAGAAAATGGAACATGAGTCGTGACATGGAGATGGACTACGCGGAGGAAAACGAGATACCGGTACCCATAGACTCCGGGTCCCCCTACTCCATAGACGAAAACCTCTGGGGAAGAAGTATTGAATGCGGAGTCCTGGAGGACCCGTCGGTAGAACCGCCGGAGAACGTCCACCTCCTGGTAAACCCAATATCCGAGACCCCGGACGAGGCCGAATACGTCGAAATAGGATTCGAAGGGGGCGTTCCGGTCAAGTTAAACGGAGAGGAAACCGACCTGGTACCGTTGATAAAAGAACTGAACAAGATCGCCGGAAATCACGGCGTGGGTTTAATAGACATGGTCGAGGACCGGATAGTCGGCCTCAAGTCCCGCGAGATCTACGAGACCCCGGCGGCGGCAGTAATCCTCAAAGCCCACAAGGAACTGGAGAAGTACTGCTCGACCAGACACGAGAACAGCTTCAAGCCGGCCGTGGACCAGAAGTGGGCCGAGATGTCCTATCAGGGCTTGATGTTCGACCCGCTCGTCGAGGAACTGAACGCCTATATCGACGCCGTAAACGAGAAGGTGGACGGGACCGTAAACCTAAAACTGTTCAAGGGCAAGGCTACCGTAGTAGGAAGAAGCTCGGAAAACGGCCTGTACAGCTACTCTCTGGCCACCTACGACGAGGAGAGCACCTTCGATCAGTCCTCCTCCGAAGGATTTATCGATATCTGGGGCCTGCCGACGAAGGTGGCCTACAACCACCACGAGACGAAAGAGGGCTAGGATGAAGATCTGGGAACTAGAAGACGACTCGGGGGACGAAGAGGTTACGGCTCTGGTCGAGAAGTTCACCGCCGGCGACGACGTGACCTACGACGAGAAGCTCAAGGACTACGACCTCCTCGGCTCGATCGCCCACGTGATCGGTCTGGAGAAAATCGAAGTCCTCACGTCCGACGAGTCGTCAAAACTCCAGAGCGAACTGGCGAAGTTACTCGAGGAGGAGATCAAGCTAACCGCCGGGGACGAGGACGTACATACGAAGGTGGAAAACCTCCTCACCGAAAAGCTGGGCGACCTGGGAAAGAAGCTCCACACGGGAAGATCCCGAAACGACCAGGTCCTGGTCGACCTCCGCCTGTTCGAAAAAGGTGAACTATTCGAGGTGACAAGCAACGCCCTAGAACTTGCAAAAAGCCTGACTGACTTTGCCGTAGACCACGTGCACACTCCTATGGTTGGACCTTCAGATCGGAAGAGCACAC
>JAGXLQ010000180.1 GCA_018334595.1 Candidatus Bipolaricaulota bacterium
AGACGGTTACCCATTTGCCACGACACTTCTGGGAAAGGGCGTAATGAGAGAAAATCATGACCAGTTCGTCGGTGTATATAACGGCCACATGGGTAAAGAGACAGCCAAAGAGACCGTCGAAGGAGCTGAGGTGTTGCTCAATCTTGGGGCGTTGATGACCGACATGAACCTGGGAATATGGTCAGCAAGCCTCGACAAAAAGAGGATGGTTGTGGCCAATTCTGACAGGGTGAGGATAAAGCACCACCACTACGATCACGTGAGTCTAAAGAGTTTTCTCGAAGAATTGGCCAGCAGGATATCACGGGTAAAAAGCAACGAGAAGGTTAACCTTTTTGCGGACACGCTGGTTAGCGAAACGGAGAAAGACAGCCCCGGCAAGAATCTCACAGTGCAATACTTCTATGACAGGATCAACGACTTCATAAACGACGAGAACGTGCTCATAGCGGACACGGGGGATTCTATCCTAAACGCATCTAACCTCCTCTTGCCCGAGGGCGCGGATTACATCGGCCAGGCGTTCTATCTTTCTATCGGTTATTCCGTTCCAGCTGCTCTGGGCGCGGGGCTATCGCGATCGGATAAACGACCGGTGGTGTTCGTCGGCGACGGCGCGTTCCAGATGACTGCACAGGGACTATCAACAATACTTCGCCGGGGACTCAATCCAATCTTCTTCTTGATGAACAACTCCGGGTATACAATTGAGAGAGTTTTCCACGACGGAAAGTATAACGATATCCATGGCTGGGAATACCACCGGATTCCCAAAGTATTTGGAGGGAAAGCAGGAATGAGGGTGAAGACACGAGGCGATCTCGAAAAGGCACTCGATCACGCCGCGACAGCCAAAGACGAACTAGTATTCATCGAAGTCGTCCTCGAGAAGAAAGACTGGTCGAATAACCTGGAAAAGCTCGAAAGGATCGTAAAAAATAATCAACACTCGGGATAGATAACGCCGAGGGTCGTGCCGTCACGTTTTCATTCATAGAAATAAGCGGATAGATCGTTAACGATCTCAATTGGAAACGTGAGGTGGTTCTGGCTTAAAGCCAAGCCAGGTGTAAGTTTAGGTTCCCGTCATGAGGGAAATGGTGATTTACACACAAACCTTGACACAACCAAAAAGATCCCAAGAAGTTTTCTCATTTATTTAACCTACAACGATGAAGAAAGAGCGTTAGAAGCTACTTTCCGGACCTCATTGTAAAAACCACTTATCAATTTTACGCCTTAGAGGCGAAAGAGAGACCGTGCGATCAAATGAACAACGCAGCCATAAACTGGCGCAAGAGTCTTACTGACAGAACTTACAACAACTGGGAATACGCAAAAATAATGTACGAGGGTTTTGAAAAATTACGTGGTCACACCTTTGAGCAGTTTATTAACGCAGCTAAGCACATGTAAACCAGCGGAGTACCCCAAACAAGAAAGGAATTTTAAGATAGTAGGTTTTTAACATTGGCTACAAAATGTAACGCCCCACTCCATAAGTATAATGGCGGGGTTGCGTAAAAAATAACTATACAACAGGTCTGAAAGACGTTAAGGACCTATGCTGAAAAAGCGGGGATCGAGAAGGATATACACCCGCTTACGTTGTGCCATACTTTCGCGACCGATCTGTATCGAGGGGCGGGGAAGATCTGGCTGGTTCAGAAGGTATTGGGGCATACTGGTCTCTCCGCCACGATGATCTGCACTCATGTGGGCGAAGAGCTTGAGGAGGATATGAAGTCGGTTCGAGACGGCTAGCTTTTGTCTGTCCGTAAACAGATCAGGTAACCGGATAACTGTGTGTTTTACGAATTGGACAGTAAGCTGTGATAACCCGAACATAATTTACTGTCGAGAGAGCTTTTAGTTATCTCTCGTGATGCTTATAATATTCAATAGAATGAGTGAAAAAAAGAGTTTGATAAAAAAAATTGAGGAAGAAAGAAACTCAAAGGTATTGATATATATATAACCTCGGATCGTGAGCCCAATCAATTGCACGGACAAATTGCCGAACCGGACCAGGGAGTAATGTAGGAGCTGATCAAAATGGATCAAACCAACATGGATGGAAGGCTGATCGTAGTCTCCAACGCTGAACCATTTCAACACATTTTCGACGAAGGAGAAATCAGGCAGGAAAAACGTGCGGGTGGGTTAACTACCGGACTCGACCCCATGATGAAAAATTCCAACAACCTGTGGATTGCCTGGGGCCGAGGCGAGGCCGACTTCGAGGTAACCGATGATTCTGGAAAGGTCGTGGTCCCGGACGAAGAAACTGGCTACACGTTAAAGAGAATTAAGCTGACGGACGAAGAGGTAGACGGGTTTTACTATGGTTTCTCAAATTCCTCCCTCTGGCCAATCTGTCACTCTTTCCCCCACAAAGCTCTGCTAAACAAGAATAACTGGAACACATATAAGGAGGTAAATCGGAAGTTCGCCGAGAACGTAGTCGAGGAGGTACAACCGGGAGACAAGATCTGGGTCCAGGACTATCAGCTCGCCCTCGTCCCCAACATGATAAGGAGGGAATTGCCGGAGGCAAAAATAGCCCTGTTCTGGCACATACCCTGGCCACCCTGGGAGACATTCGGGATTATCCCCTGGAAGCAGGAACTGGTCGAGGGCATGCTCGGCGCTGACTTCATTGGATTTCATACCTCCTGGCTCGTCCATAACTTCCTGGACTCAGTCTACCAGCTTGGCGGGGCCGCCAACAGGGGCGATAACAAGGCCAGGTTGAATTCCAACAGCGCAATCGTAAAGGACATCCCCCTGGGGATTGATACAAACTTCTTCGATAGTACGCCGGAACAGAAGGAGAAGGCGGACCAATTAAAGGAAGATTTCAACTGTTCAAAACTCGTGTTGAGCGTGGACCGCCTGGACTACACCAAGGGGATTGACAGACGGATGGAGGCCATCAAAACGTTCTTCGACAAGTACCCCCAATACAAGGGGGAGGTTAGTTTCATCGAACGGGTTTCTCCCAGCAGATCCCGCGTCCAGGAATACAAGAACATGAGGGAAAAAATTGAGCGCATGATCGGGCAGATAAATGGTGAGCTCCGGGGAGAAAGGTGGGTACCGATCCGTTACTTTTACCAACATCTCCCCCAGGAAGAGCTAATTCCCTACTACCTCGCCGCGGATATCGGCCTTCTCACACCCCTAATCGACGGAATGAACCTCGTGGCGAAGGAGTACGTGGCGTCCAGAGAGAAGGGGATGCTCATCCTCTCGGAGTTCGCCGGCGCCGCGGAGACGCTGACAGAGGCCATAAAGGTAAACCCCTACAACCCGGAAG
>JAGXLQ010000181.1 GCA_018334595.1 Candidatus Bipolaricaulota bacterium
GAGAAAAAGAGACTTAACAATCGGAGAGCCAATGGCCACGCCGATAATTAGTGAGCTAAAGAAGAAAATCAAACCTGGGGCGGTATCGATCCTCGATTCCCCACCCGGAACCGCATGCCCCGTCATCGAAAGCCTTCACGGGAGCGACTTCGCCCTGCTGGTTACCGAGCCCACTCTATTTGGACTACACGACCTAAAGTTGTCCGTGGACGTCGTCAGGGAGATGGGCATACCGCTGGGAGTCGTCATCAATCGGAACGGTATTGGCGACGAAGGGGTGGAGCAGTACTGTAGATCCCATGACATACCTGTCCTCATGAGGATTCCAGACAACAGGGATATCGCCGTCTATTACTCCAAAGGGATACCATTCATCGACAAAATTGACGGCTGGAGAGGTAAGTTCCTCGACCTCTTCAAGGAGATAACCAAGCAATCGGAATTACAAAATGAGTCTGAAGAAGCGTAGAGCGTAAAAGGAGAAGAGATGAGCGAAAAAGACGCAAAGCAACTTCTGGTTATCAGCGGGAAAGGCGGAACCGGAAAGACGACAATTGTCTCCTCCTTTGCCGCCCTGGCGAACGGCGAGATCCTGTCGGACTGTGACGTCGATGCCGCCGATCTACACTTAATCCTCCACCCCGAGGTAAACAACAGGGAGGAGTTCTCGGGAGGGAAGGTCGCCGTGAAGGAGGACGATCTCTGCACAACCTGTGGCATATGCCGAGAATATTGCAGGTACGGTGCAATCGATGAAAACTTTGCCATAGACTCCTTTAGCTGTGAAGGGTGTGGCGTCTGCGAGTACGTCTGCCCGGAAGATGCCATTACTATGGAACCTGTTCTCTCGGGGTATGCAATCGAATCGGACACGGAGTACGGGGAAATGGTACACGGAGAATTAGTTGCCGGAGAAGAAACTTCCGGCAAACTAGTGACGGATATAAAGCAGAAGGCGAGAAAGATTGCCAAAGAAACAGGAGAAGAACTAATCATCATCGACGGCTCTCCGGGTATCGGGTGCCCTGTAATAGCTTCTCTGTCCAACGTGGACCTGGCTCTTATCGTCACGGAGCCAACGCTTTCCGGCCTGAGCGACCTCAACCGGGTTATAGGTTTGCTGAACCACTTTGAGATCCAGGGGGCAATTGCCATCAATAAATACGACTTGAACTCCGAAGTAACCCGGGATATCGAAGATATCGCCGCGGAGAACGGACTGGACGTCGTGGGGAAGATCCCCTACGACTCCGTGGTCACCGAGGCGATGGTCCACGAGCAGAGCGTCATCGAGTACTCTTCCGGTACGGTCTCACAGGAGATAGAGTCCATCTGGAAGAAGGTAAAAAGTAACTTAAGGAACGACCACAAGAGTTCTTAGGACCGCCCAAATCTTATCGTTTCCCGCAGGAAAGGAGGTCGAATATGGCCAACTCAGGCGAAGAAAAACTTGGTCTTCGGATCACCGGTATCTACGACAACTACTCTAGCTCAGATGAATTGGTCCCCGGCTGGGGGTTTTCCGTACTCCTCGAGTTAGCCGGGAAGAAGTTCCTCTTCGACACCGGCGCCGACGTCGCAATCCTTGCACAAAACATGGAGGAGTTAGGAGTTAAACCCAAAGAGCTCGAAACGGTAATCCTATCTCATCCTCATTGCGACCACGTAGGCGGGTTGTCAACTGTCCTCAAACGAAATAGTAACCTGAGCGTCGTCCTGACTGACTCGTTTCCCGACCCCTTAAAGAAAAAAATAGTTAACTACGGCGCCGACCTTGTCACCATTTCAGACTGTCAACAGATCTCCGAGGGGTTGCTGTCCACCGGCGAGATGGACGGCAGGTACAGGGATATTTGGGTCCCCGAGCAAAGCCTCTTTGTCAACACCCGGCGAGGTCCCGTCGTAATAGCGGGTTGTGCTCACCCGGGGATAGACAACGTCGTCGAGAGGGCAATTATGATAACCGGAGAAAGCCCATACCTGGTGCTGGGGGGGTTTCACCTCGGGGGGGCAAGCCCAGAGAAAGTCCAAGATATCATCGAAAAATTCAAGGTAAACGGGATACAGAAGGTGGCTCCATCGCATTGCACGGGGAAACGAGCCGAGGAAGCCTTCAAGAAGGAATACGGAGAGGACTTTATCGACTTCGGAGCGGGAAAGGTCGTCACCGTTTAGGACGAAGGGAGAAGAGGCCCCCGGTAAGAGTTACCACAGTTTTCCGCTCAACTCCTCTCTGGTTGGTGTTTCTGCACGAGCCCAGATATCTTCGAAGTAACCCTTGAACACTTTCGCAACGCGGGGGGAGCCTTTGACGAGAAAATCGACCTCTGTATTACCCGCCAGGGAATAATAGGACCAGTTTGTTGACCCGGTCAGCACGTTCTTTTCGTCAACTACTACCACCTTTGAGTGGGTCGTATGTTCCAGGCTATCAAATCGGACGCTTTCTATCCCCCGCCCGAGAAGCCACAGGGCGGTTTCCCTGTTGTCCTCGTTTAATTCTTCGGACCAGGTGTTGACGTCAAGGACAATTCGTACCTCCACACCCCTATTCGCCGCCTCTTCCAACTCATCCAGAAGTTGGTTTGAAAAGCTGCCCGAGAACCCCGAATACCGCACCAGCTTGAATAATACTATATCAATTGACTCCCCCGCCCCGCTCAGAAGCTCTTTTGTCACCGAAAAGTAGGTCCTTGACTCTCCAAAGCTCACGAGGGGGATGAGGGCTTGTTCGTCCTCCAACGCCGGTGGAACTATCTCGGTAAAGGGGTCCTTCTTCCAGAGAGAGTCGAAGAAATGACCCAGGTACTTTCCAATCCTCGTGTCCCTGACCATCAGGCCGGACTGATAGGTGTCAACGTAAGTGGGATAATTCCAGTTGCTCGACCCGAGCAGGGTCACGCTTTCGTCAACAACGACCACCTTGGCGTGCGTGGTCACCGCGGGATCGTCAAACTTAACGGATAGGCCGAGGTCACGAAGACGATCAGCCGTCTGACGGTTACCGGCCGTTATCTGCTCGGACCATTCGCTGGTGTCCAGGATGATGGAGACCTCAGCTCCACGATCCGCGGCCCGGGATAGAGCCCTGTATATCCTCCTCTGTAGTCCGTCTGGGTAATCGGGGTAGAATTCCGCCGTCGCCATGACAACCTTGATGGAGGACTCCGCCCTATCTACCTCAGAGAGAAGCGTCTCGTAATAGACCCTATTCTGCGGGGTATCGAGCAAGGGAACTATAGTCGGGCCCGCCGAACGTGCAATAAATCCCGTCCCGGCCAGAACTACCAATAACAGCAAGACCAGATTCTCCCC
>JAGXLQ010000025.1 GCA_018334595.1 Candidatus Bipolaricaulota bacterium
GCTTTAGTTGTCTTATCTGTTCTTCAACTACACCGTCGGCAGTCTTTCGTTTAACGTGTCCTATAAGCGAGTACTTGCTCTTTCGTTCCACGTCGGTTACCAGTGCCCCTTTGTGGTTTTTGCCTACGACCGTATCCGCTTCCCAGTCGCCGACTCTTTTTCTTTCGTCGACGACTTCAGGACGCTCATCGATTGACGTCCTGTTCTTGATCTTACCACGCAAGTCGTCCTTCCCGTAACGTTTTCTGTACTTCTTCTTTACTCGGAGATGCTTGTGGAGATCTCCACCATTCTCCTTGTCAGCCCAGACGTACTGATAGATCCATTCGTGGCTGATAGAACCATTGTCTTCTTTTTTGAGTCTGCCGGAAATCTGTTCGGGACTCCATTGCTGTTTGATCAACTTCTCTACTTCGTTCCAGTCATCTTCGGTGATCCGTTTATTGGCCTTACATTTCCTTCGCTTGAGGGCAAAGCGGTGTGCCTGTTTATACCGGTAGCCTCTACCGCCGGTGTTGCGCCTTATCTCTCGACTCACAGTGGACTTGTGTACACCGATCGTCTCCGCTATTGTAGTTTGTGTTTCGCCCCTTTTCTTTAGTGCGTAAATGGCGTATCGTTGTTCCGAGGTAAGCTGTGTGTAACTCATATTATCGTGCTCCTTTGATGAAGATTGTGAGGCAAGTACGATTAGGTTACTGCAGCTTGCCTTTTTTTCTAAACAAAGTTGCACTTACTAGTTGAATCCAAGACATCAAAAGCTTCCTTCGTATCCGTCCGGTCTACCACTACAAGAAAAGGAGGGTCCGGGCCCACGTACTGATCTGTTTTTTAGGTTATTATCTGGTCAAGAAGATGGAATTAGAACTAAGGGAGGAAGGCTTTACAGGAGAAGTAATTCCCCTGCTTAGGGAATGGAACAAGTTACATCTGGTAGAACACACCCTCAAAGTGGGAGACCATAAACGTAAGGAGTGGGGATGGTCGTTGGGTGAAGTAGGCCAAGGGATCAAGAATGTAATCCAGGAGGTAGGCTGGTGGCGTTCGGTGAATGCCTACCGGCGTAGTCTAATCAATTCGCTAGAGGACTAACCTTAATCCTCCCTTCCATTGGACCATTGCGGTCCTTTTTATTTTTGGTTAAGGGGGGTAAGATGAGTTAGATCCTTTCTCTCTAAATATTTCTTATTCTCCATTCTATGCCTGGATGCTGGGGTAGATCGCTGTTAAATTTTACGTTACCAAATAGGATTTCCGGTCGGTAATCCTTCTCCTCGAAAAGCAGTTCTAGAAATTCAATCTCTTTATCTCGATAGGCGAGAAAATCCCGGACTAAGGGCCGAACTTCTTCTTTTATCGCATCTAAATCTACAGTTTCTCCTTTTCGAAGCAGGGGGAGCAATGACTTTCTTACATCCGAGTGGGTTACCTCTTCAAGATTCGTCAAATCAATTCCCCTTGGATCGCGGTTAAGGCAGAGTGAGAAGAGAAAGCACTTTCTCATCAATTCCTCGTCGTAATTTACAGTTTGCAAAAGTCTGTAGATATCATACAGGTCCCGGGCAGTGCCTCTCTGGACCAGGGCGGTAAGTTTCCTCCCGAAAAGCTCCTCTGTTCTTAGGGTCGATACCTGAAAGTTCTCAAAATAGAACGGATGTTCGAACTCTCTCTCGTGGATAGTTAGAATTGGTACTCTCTTTAGATAATTGATCTCCAGCTCAACTCTATCCCTGTTTCTCGCCGAGTTCTCGTAATATAGGTTGTAATCGTGGAGCGCATAAGATGTTCTTTCCTCGGGTGTATAGTCCAGAATTCCGAAAATGCGTGTGAGGATTCCATGGATCGTTTCCCTATCGCCTTTCATTCTATCCTTTTCCACTGAGCCCATGTAATCCATATCTATATCAACTGAAAGCCTCGGCAGTTCAAAAAACATAAAGTTGATGGCGGTTCCACCCTTTAGGACGAGATCCTCTTTCATATTCGTTCTTGTTATCTCCCTCAACAGCTCCGCCAGCCGATACACTTTTTCAAGGACATCTACCTGGAATCCCGTCCTACTGGAAAGTTCTTCAAAAGTTTGTCGGTCAAGCCTGGGCATCTAAAACAACTCCTCGAAGTTTTTGGGAACCATCAGGTTCCATTTTTTGACGTGGCAAGATTTCTTATTTTTATCCAGATAATAAGTCCTGTCGCTGACCTTTTTGCGTAATTTTTCCCTTACTTCCTCCGAAACCCTCAATTCAAGGTTGTCCAAAATAAAGCCGGTCTTTTGGAATAGTTTGTTCTCTCCGAATCTATCGAGATAGTTCAATAATTTCTCCCAATCCAAAGAGGGGAAGTTATTCAGGCTTTTCATCAACTCTTCTAGCCCTCCGGAGTATTTAATCATACGGATACAATCCAGGAAGGTCTTCTCTCGGTCACTAACTTTAATTTTTATTCCCTGCCTACTTACCTCTGTAATTCCGAAATGATACTTGGTGGTGACGAACCGGTAGCTTATAGATTTGTAGTCGAAATGCTTTGCGGAACCTTTGGTTGTGATCCAGACCCTATTGTAGGTTGATTGGGCCACGCCATGCAATTCCAGGGCGGAGTGGTGAGATATGTAATAGTGGTTCTTCACCTTGCCGGCGACCAGGAACTTGTCGGGGTTAAAATCCTCGCCCACCAGGTTTGGAGGAACAACTGCATACACCCCTTTCTTTATTTTCTGAAAATATCCCTTTTCTCGCAGATTGGTGATATAATCCACGCTGCGGTGTGATTCTCCCAGAATTTCCTTAACGTCACCAGTATTTATGACCCGCCGGGAATACAGCTCGGAATAGACCTTCTGTTCGGTGGGGGATAGGGCTTCCAATGCTTTTTCTTCTTTTTTGCTCATAGTAGACACATCCATCTACTATTATAATATTATGGGTAAAGTGATTTATAAAGCTTTACTTTCATTTTTCGCTAACTAGATGTATGCATCTATTTTATGTAAATAATACGTAAAATACGGAAGGTCGAATTTATCGTGGAGGCTTATCATCATTCAGAATTTCTCTTTACTCCCCGCTTTAATTTCCCGAAAGTTTGGACCCAGGAAAGCATTTGATCTTCAATATCGTCATTAGGCATAATAGATTTCTCTCTTCGGTAGGTAAATAGAGAGGGGTGTGGATAGCTACATAGGTTTTCTTGAGGCCATCAGGTAGGCGAAGTGTTCTCTCAGCTCTCTCGTCTCTATGGACCCCACTTCACTTTCTTTGGGGAAGTTCTCCCCGAGTCTTCCTAGGACGTAGTCGTACTGCTGTAAGGTTTTGTCGGCTCTACCTTACCCTTCAGTTTAAAGTCCTTTGTGGCCTGATCAAGTGTGATAGATTTGTCGGATTTTTGATTAGCTGAGCTTACCTCTTTGGGTGGTTCAAAGTAGGAACTTTCGCCCGAAAATACCCGCGCCTGATTGCGCTGTTTCATGTTAGAAAATGGGATCAAACGAAAGTTAAAAGTTGTTTAATCGCCCGGTAGGTGGGAACGAGCGGAGTGTGGTGGGTCGTGGAGGATTCGAACCTCCGACCCTCTGATTAAAAGTCAGATGCTCTGCCCCTGAGCTAACGACCCATCGAGGCGCAAATCTTCAGTTTGCGCATGAATTATAGCTAACAGTCCCGCTCGATACAATACCCGCGGTAACCATGTTACGGAAATAGTTTGCCTGTTAACCGTCTTGTAGCGTCTTTTTAGTGACTTTCCCTTAACTGGACTAACCCTCGTCCTGGTCCGTCTTGCTGAAGACCTCCTGGGCAAACTCTTTGGAGTCTTTGGAGACGACGTGTACGACCTGTTCCATCGTGCTCAGCTTCTTGTTATCTCCTTCCTTCAAACCCTCCTCCCAGAGTCTCGTGGCAAGGTACCAGTCTGATACGTTGTTCACGACTTTAGCGTGAAAGGAAGCGTTTGGGGCTTCAGAAGTCAACGAGATCACTTTCTTGAGCATTTGAAAGGCGTTTTCCTTGTGTTTCTTTGCCTCACCTTCCAGTTCGCTCTTGGCCTCCTTCTTCTTGCTGTAATCCTGTGCCTGGTTTCCCAGTTTCTGCATATCCTGTGACATCGTTTTGAAAACATTTGCAAGTTCGTTGAAATAATTCTTCTCTCCGTCAGCCGTGGCGATTACAGTTGAACCCAGAAGAAGACCTAAACTCACGAACAAGACCAACGACGTCTTTGTATTCAGAAATTTCAAGATATCACTTGCGTAGTATAGAAGGATTATTTGTTTTGAAAATAAGTTATTAGGTGGTACTCTGCAAAAACAGTCGTTACTACCTCGCTCCAGACGTGGTGAACGTCAAATAGAGTGTACCCAGGGAACCGACCACGTAACCTATAGGACAGACGATTAAGCCCAGGATGAAGAAGAAGGGTTCGTCTCCTCCTACACCGCCCCAGATCCCCTCTCCGAAGGCGTAGATGAACAGGCCGTAGATGAAGTTGTGTAACAGGATGCATAAGAAGACGCCAGCACCCGACCCCCCTGTGAGAAGCAGGAACCCCCGGAGTCTCCCGCTCAGGTTGCCTTTGTACGCCATGATGAAGAGGGCGGCGGAGAGAAAGAAAAATATTCCGAAGGGTAGGAGAAATGGCGGGGAACCACTTAACAGTTCCGTGAACGGGGGAACTGTTATAACCGCTACCGACGTGGCAAAGCTAATAAGGGTAAGAATAAAAGTGGCGAACGTACCTTTATTCATCCTGAAGACCTCCCCTGCTGTCATTAGTCTATCACGGGCCAGAACAGCTTACAACATTCATGGTCTGGGACGCGATAGGTTGACAAGCTTGTGAGGCACCATTAAAATAAGTAAGTACTCACTTATTTTAATGAGTTAACCTATATTTCTGGAGGTGGGTCCCCTGAAGAAGTCCGAGCGGACAAAACAGAGGATACTGGAAGCGACGATAGAAACTATCTCCAAGCACGGATACGCCTCGACTACCACAAAGGAGATCGCCCAGAACGCTGGGGTTTCGGAAGGAACGATATTCAAGTACTACGGGACGAAGAGCAAGCTCCTCCAGGAGATCGTGGAGGAGCTTATGCACGAGTTCCACAATTATAGCGTAAACCACGCTTTCCCGGAATTCATTAAACAGAACGATGGTACTTCTCCGCGTCAACTTCTGCGCAACCTATTGGAGGAACGCGCTGGATTCTTTCGGGAAAGGAAGGCAGCGACGAAGGTGATTCTGCAGGAAATGATGGTGAATGACTCGATCGCAAATACATTTAAAGAGGAGATCTGGGGGGAAATGGAAAAGGTGACCGACGCCATCTTTGACGAGGGCAAGCGTTCTGGAGAGTTAGTGGACGCCGATAACCGGATACTGCGCCGGACAGTACTGGGGACGTTCTTCTTTCGGGTGATATTCGAGGAGATCCTCGGTGTGAACCGTGGAGAGGATCAGATAGAGGAGACGGTTGATTTGTTGTTTGCCGGATTAGAGGAGGGTGAGGAATGAAGCGTTACGTCGATTTCGTCAACAAATATAGGAAGATCTTGATCGTGGTGTTTATCGTTATTAACCTGCTCGCTATCTGGGGTGTGACAAGGCTCCAAGTTTCGCCTGACTTTGACATATTTTCTCCCAGGAAATCCGAGTACGAAGATACTCTACAGAAGATGGAGGAGAAGTTTGGTAGTTCGAATCAGTTAATCTTTCTATTGGAATCGAGCGGGGAAGAGTTGACGGTGGATACGGTAAATTCCTTCCATGAATTTCAAACCTATCTATCGAACGTAAATGGGGTTACCGAGGTCAAGGGCCCCGCCCCCAATGTAGTTGCTGTAGGAAGAGAGAGGCTTAACTTGGAAGAGTTGTCGAGAACCGATCTGCCCACCCTGAAAAAATACTACGGGACCCTCGGTGACCTCGCTCCGTTGAAGGAAAAGGACGGCAACCTGTATGGGGTATTTACGGTGGCCACCGGCGAATCATTCACCCGTGGAGATTTACAGGAAATAGAAAACTACCTCAAGGATAGGGGTGCTACCTACTACGCCACGGGTAACCAGTACCTCGAGGACAGCCTCGTCGACTACCTGTTAATGATATTACGGTTCCTCCCGTTGTCGGCGTACGTCTTGATCTTTCTCGTCTTCCGCTTTCAAATGGGCTCGACAAAGGACACGCTGCTGTCCGTTCTCCCCGCGGGCGTGGGCGCCCTGTGGGTACTCGGGTTGATTGGCTGGACGGTTCAGGCCGTCTCCATGGTGACCGTGCTGGCACCGATATTCACCGTCGTCATCGGTAGTGCGGACGGCCTGCACTTCGTCTCACACATGCAGGAGGCTCGCGCGGCCGGAGACGGCAAGAAGAAGGCCGTAGTTGAGACTCTCAATATGGTTGGGACTCCAATACTGGTCACTACTCTCACCTCCATGGTGGGTTTTCTCTCCTTGATATTCATCAACGCCAGTGTCGTGGTGGATTTGGCTATCTTCGCGTCCGTGGGCATCCTTCTCGCCGGAGTGGCCACCTGGTATATCCTCCCGCTTATCCTCACCGGGCGACTCGAGATCCACCGGCCGAGCCACACTGGTGGACGGGGTTCGGGCCTGATAAGGAAGGTCTGGGGCACGCCATCGATCGTAGTTATCGGAGTCCTGCTCGTTCTGGCTATCGTTGGGTTTAACTGGATCGACACCGAGTTCAACCAGTTGATGATATATCGCGGTTATACCAGGGTGCAAAAGAACTTCGAGGAGGTAATGAAGGTAAACGATGGGGCAGTATCGGTCTATGCTTTTGTGGAAACTGAGGGGGACCCCCTTTCCCCGGAAGTCGCAGACGAGGTATTGAAATTGGAGAAAGAATTGGTTGAGGGAGAAAACGCGACCAAGGCAGTGAGCGCATACGATTTCTACGCCCGCACGTACGCTGCCGCCATGAACAAGGACAAGCCGGAGTATCCCCCTTCCATGACCCGGGTTAACTTTCTCGCCTCTCAGATATCATCTCTGCCCTCGAATCCTGTGAAAAACCTTCTAGACCGAGAGGGGAACGCCGCCCGGGTGACGATCTTTCTCAAGGACCTGGACAACGAAACCCTGAAGGGGATTGAGCGGACCGTTGAGGGTTTCAACGAGGGGGCGTCGAACCTCGCCGTCTCCGTCACCGGGACTCCCTACATGATGTCCGAGTTAAACGCGAGCATCTTCTCCAGCCAGCTGAACAGCGTCTTCGTCGCCCTGGCGGTGGTATTTATCCTCCTGTTGGTAACGTTGCGGAGAATAGTGCCCGCGCTCTTGTCCCTCTTGCCTATCGGACTAACCATCGTCTTCCTCTACGGTTTCCTCGGTCTGTCCGGGATTTCGTTAAACCTCTTCACCGCTACGATCTTCACGATTACCATAGGGGTGGGTATAGACTACGCCATCCACTTTACCGCAACCTGGGAGAAGTTCGAGCGACGTGGCGACGACGCCGAGGGGGCGACGGTCCGCGCCTTTAACTATACGTCGAGGCCCATCCTGGCGAACGCCCTCGGGCTGGCGATAGGGCTGAGTGCCCTGCTATTTTCCCCACTTAAAATACACCTCTACGTATCTCTGCTGATGTGGGTGTCCATGGTGGCGAGTGCCTTCTTAACCCTGTCTTTTCTGCCGACGGTGCTCCGGAAAATTAAGTAGAGTTCGGACTTTTGAGTATATATTGAAGGTAGAGAGTTAAGGGTGGTAGGTCCCTCGGGACTTGAACCCGAAACCCCTCGGTTAAGAGCCGAGTGCTCTGCCGGTTGAGCTAGGGACCTATGCTTAGAAGGTAAACAAAATACGGATACCTACAGTTTGGCAAGGGAATATTATTAAAATATGTACCCCCTTTCAAGGTTTTGGAGGACCCGGTGATTTTTCGACTTATGTCCGCGGTAGAGACGAAGGATGGGCGGAACCTTTTGATATTTCCCATCCCGGGGGGTATTTTTTATATGAAAGGTCAATTACAATTTGGGTTTCGTTAAGTTCCGCCTCGACGTTCGAAGACTGGAGAGTCATGGACACTCTATTTTCAGGACCGAACAACGACAGCAACGCGGACGACTCCAAAAGGCCGCTCGCCGATCGGGTACGCCCCGGGTCCTTGGAGGAAGTGCGCGGTCAGGACGATCTGTTAGGAGACGGTGGTCCCCTCAAGAAACTTATACGTGAGGGTCAGGCGAGGGCCCTAATATTCTGGGGCCCTCCCGGTGTCGGCAAGACGACCGTCGGTCTTTTAATTGCCGACTACGACGACGCCAAGTTTGTCCATCTCAGCGCGGCCGTGTCCGGCGTCAAGGAGGTCCGCCAGGTGTTGAAGGAGTCACGGGAGAAGTTTCGGCTGACTAACCAGCGTAACCTGCTGTTTATCGACGAGATACACCGTTTCAACAAGGCACAGCAGGACGTACTCCTGCCCTTCCTCGAGGAGGGAAGTGTAAAGTTCATTGGGGCGACTACCGAGAACCCCTCCTTCGAGTTAAACTCGGCAATACTCTCCCGCTGCCAGGTATTCGTCTTCGACAAGCTTGACGTCGACGAGACGATCGATCTATTGGGGACCGCCCTCGAAGACGAGAACGGCCTCGACGGGAGGTTCGAAATCGAAAAGAAGGCGTTGAAGACGATATCCAGCTTCGCGGACGGCGACGCGCGCCGGGCGTTGAACCTCCTCGAGTTGAGCAGCAAGTTGACAGGTTCGGACGGCGTCATCACAATCGATACGGTGGAGCGGGCGGCTCAGAAGAAGAGCCTGGAGTACGACAAAAGCGGCGAAGAACATTACAACATAATCTCCGCACTGCACAAGACGATCCGGAACAGTTCTCCGGACGCGGCCCTGTACTGGCTTGCCAGGATGCTGGAAGGGGGAGAAGACCCCATATTTATCGCGAGGAGGCTGGTCAGGATAGCTAGCGAGGACGTCGGACTGGCGGATTCGAAGGCGCTAAAAGTCTGTGTGGCCGCCAAGGACGCCGTGGAGCTCATCGGCGTCCCCGAGTGCGATCTCGCCCTCGCTCAGGCAGTTATCTACCTCTCGCTTGCCCCCAAGAGCAACGCGGTCTACCAGGCCTACAGCAAGGCGAAGGACGACGTGAACGACAGGGAGGATTACCCCGTGCCCAAGGAGTTGAGGAACGCTCCTACCGACCTGATGAGGGAAGAGGGGTACGGAGAGGGCTACGAGTATGCCCATAACCTGGGAAAGAAGACCTCCCGCATGCAAGTCATGCCCGACAACATCGTCGGCAGGAGATATTATTTCCCGACTGAGTCCGGTCACGAGAAGCGGATGAAGGAGCTACTGGAAGCGTGGCGTGAGAGGAGAGGCCGCAGCAAAAAGGGCAAGTAGGGGGTTAGTAAAGCAGGGTCTGGATGAAGCTGATGAGAAAGTACCTGGTGGCCAAAAGCAACAATATGGCGACCATGGGAGATATGTCCAGCGGGACCTTGTAACCCATTAGCCTGATGATGTACTCGCGGATGGGCCCAAGTATCGGCTCCGTTGCCCGGTAGATGAAGTCCACAAAGGCGTTGTCGTCGTTGTGAGGAAAGACCCAAGAGATAAATACCCGGATGACGATAAGTAGCGATGCTATCTGAAAGATCCAATCTATAGCGGTTACGAGCACGGCTGTCTCTTGCATAGTATATTACACCCAGCCCTCAATTCGATATTTCCCGCGTACTAAATCTTAACCTAAGGGATGAAGAATGCACGGTCAATCGTCATCCCAGTTCTGGCAACTTGGGCAGAGGAAGGTACTCCTCCCCCCCTGCTCTATCCTGACTATTTCCGACCCGCAGTTAGGACAGGGGTCCCCCTCCTTGCCGTATACTCTCAAAAAGTCCTGAAAGTTCCCCCGCTTGCCGGACGAGTCCTGGTAGTCGTTTAAGGTTGTCCCTTTGTTGTTTATCGCTTCCGTCAGGACCCTGGGGATTAGTTTGAAGAGGCTTTTCCTGTCCTCCTGGGACACCTCTTCTCCGGGCGTCGTCGGGTCTAATCCTGCCCGAAAGAGGATTTCGCTCACGTATATGTTGCCGAGGCCGGTGATCCTATCTTGGTCCAAGAGAAGCACTTTTACCGGTCTGGTTGTCGAGAATATCTCGTTGAAGTTTTCCCAGTTGTATTCGTCGGCAAAGGGTTCCAGCCCCAGGGAGTCCAACGGTTCTTCCTCCAACGATCCCAGCAGATCGAGGGTCCCCAGTCGCCTGGTGTTATCCATGGTTATCTTCCTGTCGTGGTCAGCAAAGTAGAATGATATCCTCTCGTGGTCGGCCCTATCTCCGGGGTCAAGTGATAGTAGCCTGCCGGACATCCTCAGGTGGATCGCGACGAAGTTGACACCTGAGAACTCTAGTACTATGTACTTGCCTCTCCTGGTGACCCTCTCAAGTCTTTTCCCGGCCAGCCTTTCCCGGAGCTCCTCCTCGCTGACGTTTCTCAGTAGGGTGGGGTCGGAAAGCTCGATTTTCTCCAATTTTTTGTCCTTGAACTCAACGTGCAGACCGTTGACGATCGTTTCGACCTCCGGCAGCTCCGGCACAATATCACCTGAACTGGATTATAATTTGTGGGTATAGCTCTTTCAAACCTAGGGGCCGTGAGCGGGAAGCCTGGACAAGGCAAAGAAGGAGGGGTGTCCGCTTCTAATGGAACTATTCCCCAAGTATGTCATCAATAATCCTCCTATGATACGAGGGTTCAGTAAAAACTGGACTATTTTACTCTTGAAATGTCGCCGGCTTCACTCTAAGATAAGCTTATGAGTCCTACCAGATTATGTTAATAAGAGGATTGCTTATGCCTATTAAATTGTCCGCGTACCTGATCCCCTTTACAGCGGTGGAAATTTGAATTTTCTAGTCAACTTACTAGCGGGGAAAAAGTCATGAGAGTAACCAAGAAGAGCGGTTATGGCCTGGTGGCCATGACCGAGCTCGCCCAGAAGTTTGATTCCAGCTTCCTGTCTACCAAGAGAATTGCCAACAAGTACGACCTGCCGCAGCCTTTTTTGGAAAAGATCATGCGGGAGTTGAAGGACGCCGGCCTGGTTGAGGTAAAGCGGGGTCGGGGCGGCGGGTACGAGCTGTCGAAGCAGCCCGAAGAGATATCCATCGAGTCCGTGATTTCAGTGTTGGAGGACGGCTCCCTCGCTCCGGTCGACTGTCTGCTTCCGGACGGAAATGACCCCTGTCCGCTGCGCGACAACTGTCCCACC
>JAGXLQ010000182.1 GCA_018334595.1 Candidatus Bipolaricaulota bacterium
CGAGATTAGAAGAATGAAAAAATCTTTAGCGAATCTCCATACCAATACCGCAATAGCCATGTATTGCCTAAGTCAGTATCAGGAAGCAATAAAACTGTTTAACACAGCCGGAAGAGTATATGAGCAAGGCTCTATGAAAGTGGAAAATGCCCATAACAACACCTATTTAGGTAAGGTATATAAGGATTTAGGGCAATATGAAAAAGCGTTAGAATATTTTTCCCATGCCAGAAAGACTTATGAGGCCCAAAAAATGGAGATTGCGATGGCGGACTTACATACACTTATTGGGATCGTACGTAACAGGTTAAGTCAGTACCAGACGGCATTAAAGCATTTTCTAGCTGCGAAACGTATCTATAAAAAAGAAGGACTTGAGAACGATGTTGCTGAAATGAATACATATATTGGTCAGATTTACGAGAAATTGGAAAAATTTAAAGAATCATTAAAATATTACAATCGAGCTGCGAAGTCTTATAGGGGAGAAACTGCCATGGTATTACGGTTTTCTTGGGAAGGCATTTTCCGGGAGAGAGAAGTTACAGGAAATATTAATATCCAGATAGCCAATGCATACCAAAATTTGGGAAGAGTATCTAACAACTTGGATAATAATGAACTTGCGCTATCATATCTGAAAAAAGCAATTGAATTATTCAAAGAACAAAATATGCCTGCAGATAAAGCAAGAGTTTATTTGAATATGGGTCAAGTATACTGGAGCATGAAAGAAATATCTGAGGCATTGGATTTATACCAAAAAGCCACCAGAATTTTAAATAATATACAAGTGACAGAAAAGGAAAAATATTCTGTCCCAGCTCTCCGCTGGCTTCTATTCTCCAACATAGGCCTCGCCCACCAACACCTAAAAAACCAAGACAAAGCAATCGAATACTACAAACGCTCCATCAAGGTAATAGAATCCCTCCGGACCCACTACACCGAAGAAAAGCTAAAACAGGCCTGGCAGAAGCGGACCAAGTACGTCTACGAGAGGTTGATAGATCTATTAACCGAGCGAGGAAAAGGAAAGCTTGCCTTCACCTACGCCGAACGTAGCAAGGCCCGAACCTTCCTGGACCTGTTGGCCAAGGGCCCACAGGGCACTCTGGAAAACGTAGTAGAGGAAGGAATAAAGACGGGAACCGTCAAGCCGGAAGCAATCCAGGAGGACGTACAATCGGTAGTCGATACCCTTCCGGAGGATACTGCTGTCCTGGAGTACTTCGTCACGGAAAACAATACCTACCTCTGGGTGATAACGGGAGAGGGTCCGAGCCAACCGATAGTAATACCGAAAGGGAGAAAAGTTCTCTCAGAGACCATCCTCAAGGTCAGGCAAAGAATCGAGAAAGGCGAACCCGGTGGGTTTAACCTATCTCACCTGTACGATCTGTTAGTAGCTCCGGCCGAAGACTACCTGCCCCAACCGGGTAAGGTCCAACAAGATGAAGTCCCCCATTTGGTAATAATACCCTCCGGTCCTCTATATTATCTGCCCTTCCAGGCCCTTATGAGGCCGACCGAGGATGAACCGGAGTACTTGATAGAAGGCTACACAGTAAGCTACTCCCCCAGTTTGGCCACCTTAAACTACACCAGGGGACCCAAGTTAACTGAATTAGATGAAAAAGAAGGAACGTTCCTGGGGCTGGCCGACCCGGTTACCGAGGCGGCCCCTCTCCCCGAAGCGAGAACGGAGGCAAGAGAGTCGGCCAAACACTTCTCCTCATCCAATGTTTATGTGGGGAAAGAAGCAACCGAAGATACCGCCCGCAGCTACTCCACAGGTTCCGATACGGTCCTCTTTTCCACCCACGGAGTATTTGACCCCCAAAACCCGCTTCGTTCCCGACTGCTTTTATCCAAAGGTAAAAAACAGGACGGGGACCTTTTCGCCTACGAGGTATTCGACCTACCGCTTAAAGCGGACCAGGTAGTAATGAGTGCCTGCGAGACGCTGCTTCCGGCGATAGAGGACGTGAAAAACCAAAACAAGGCCATACGGGGAGACGATGAAGGAGAACTCACCGAAGACCAGTTAGCCCGTCTGACCACCGGTGACGAGGTGGTAGGGTTGACCAGGGCGTTTATCTCCGCCGGTACGCCCAGCGTACTCTCCACCCAGTGGCTTGTGGTATCCAAACCTGCAGTAGAACTTATCGTAACCTACTTCGAGAAACTCAAAGCAGGATACTCCAAAGCAGGGGCCCTAAGGGAAGCCCAGCTTAAAGTAATCAACGGTTCGTTCACCGACGAAGCCGGAAACAGCACACCGACAGAAAGTCCACTGTACTGGGCGCCGTTTGTGTTGTACGGGGGTTGGGGGAGGTCCAATGCGGAAGAGAAATCAAGTGTCGATACTGAATTTGGTGAACAGGAAAATAGCGAAGAGTTCCTGCAAATCCAGCTGGTACTTACCCGTCCCGTCCGAAAGGATGATGTGGAGAAATTAAAGAATCTCTCCCCCGAGATAACTGTCGACGGAGCCTACAAGCACCTGGTCAATCTTACCGTTCCCCAAGAAGTTTTATCGAAACTGGAAGAGTTGGAGTGGGTAAGCCAAATCCAAGAGAGATTAGAACCGATACTTAACTAAAAATCCAAAAACGAGCCCCGATATCCGGGGAAACCTTTCATTCACCCATAGGAGTGATACCATGAATTTCGATCGGAGTCCACTGTGGATTTCAAAAAGAGTCAGCCTTTTAGGTCTAATGCTCATACTTGGAACTTGTCTAATCCTTATATTACCTGTAGAAGCTATCGCGGAAGGGGAAGGACCCGATACGGGTAAGATGTCCTGGGAATTATTCCAGAAGACGAAAGCAGGTCAAAGAACTAAGGCAGCCGGCGAGGAAGTCCCGACAATCTCGGCTCTGTTAACGACACAAGAACCACCGACAGATAAACAGCTGGAGGAACTATCCGAAAACGGATATACGGTATTCGCCCGTTACGGTAGACTTGTAATTGTCAAGGCACCCGCGGACTACTACATAGACGAGGAAAGAGGTATTCAAAACATCGCTTTCATTCAGAACGCCACATTGCCTCCCGAGCCATTAACCGGCGGAGAAGATTTGTCACGTCCCATTACCAGTGGAACGGCCGCGACAGGAGCAACGGACCTTTGGGACAGCGGACATCAAGGTAAAGGAGTCGATATTGCCGTAATTGATTTAAGCTTTGACCCGAAAGACGATCGGCTTAAGGAAATGAATTCTCATTATTACCTGGTTAAACCTGACGAGGATGACCCATTGGCGTACACCGTAGAGAAGGAAGCCGTTTCGGGAAGCGAA
>JAGXLQ010000026.1 GCA_018334595.1 Candidatus Bipolaricaulota bacterium
GAGCCCCATTTCTTTCAACTTCATTCCCAGGTATTCAGCTGATATCGCCGGGTTACCACTAGGGTTGTCGGTCAGGGATATGGCATCAACCAAATCATGCTTCGATGCTTCTTCAGCATGCTCAAATATTTCTTCCTGGTTGGCCTCCCTTGCCCCTCTTCCCGGTACTAATTCCCACGTGATAGTGAAATCATCTTTATCCGTTATCGATTCCTTAAAAGGATTTGGCATGTACTCTTTTCCTCCCATGTTTATTAGATATTGTATTTATTATAGAAAGCAACTCGCTTGTTTTCTACAGCGGAAGTTACCTACAAATTATAATTGCAGCAGAGTTGTAATCAATACGAGTTACAAAACATAACAGACTCCAAGGACGGCAGGTCGCCTAACCAACTCGATGCAGGTGAAACTCCTCAATGCCGTAGTCGTCCTTTACCGCCGACAGGAATTCCGAACGTACGAGCAAGACCAACTGGGTCCGTGACTCCAGGGCGCTTCTCACCGCCGAGTCTAGACCCTTTCCCCGAAGCTCCAGTCGACCCACCTCGTCGAGGAATACTACGTCCGTACCGTCTAACGAGTCGCTGATGACCTCCTTCGTCCACTCAAGAACTCCGGGGGGGATGTAATACTTCCCGACGGATATGCCGGGTGGCGTAAGTCGGGCAAAGGTCTTTTGCTCACCCGTCCGCACGTCCACTACTCTATAGCCAATCGTCTCGCCGTCTTGGACTATTCTCGGCGAGACGATACCCCCGGGGTTGAGGCCGGCCTCCTTTGTACGGGCGACTATCCCACGACAAAATTCCGTCTTTCCCGCGCCGACCTCCCCGGTGACAAATAGGGGGGGTTTGACCCTCCTATCTAAATTAGCCAGGAGGAGACGAAAAATATGGTCAGCCATAGTACTGAACCTGAGACCAGGATTTTTTTATCCGTCCTCGGGTACATATTCACGGGCAGCAAGCCGACGAGCGTGGCTCCAATACCGGCCATTATGGTCGAGTAGGGCAATGACGTCCTGGCAAAATTTATTAGGCCGCCGGTGGATTGGGCCCAGTACGGGAACTTAGTCCCCAATTCCTTGATGACTTCCATTGGTGGATATACGAAAAGCCCAACTCCCGACACTATCCCCACGAAGACGAACGAATAGATCGTCCCCGCACCTGCACCTACGGTAAGATACCTCCCCCACTTCGGAGCAGGAATACGCGTGACGACCAGACACACAAGTGAAAAACCAACCCCTTGAGCCAGGATGGCAAAGGCAGGGTTCAACACTGCGGGGGCGTTAACGGGGAGAAGAAACACGACGGCTGAAAAGAGCTTTAACGGTGCAGCCACCAGAGCTATGGCAACGGGAATCCAGAACTTACCCGTCTTCTTAAACGACCATGCCATCATGCCGGTTGCCAGAACTATCATTATCTTGCCGGGAATAGTTGGGGGCAAGAGTGTATGGAGTAGTCCGCCGATTAGCGCCTCAACCGCACCCCATAGAGAACCAAACCACAGAACCAACAACAGATTATCAATTATCGACTTGTCGAATTTTTTATCACGATTTCCAGACACTTCCACGCGGTATCACCTCGTAGCAGAGTTTATCAATTGTAAAGACCATCTGCAATTTACGTCCTCCATCACCACGACTCAGAGGTCCAATGTCACAAAAATGCCGTCCATACTGTGATGAATCCGGTCCAAACGTCAGGAACGCGGGATTGCCCCTACCTTGATTTTTCTACTCATATAGTTATGATGAAACAAGATAATCCAACTTAAGACATGGGTGGATGATTCACCTTGACCTACCTTCTCTACGGTGGAAAGATCTGGGATAACGATGGGTCCGTGATCCAGAACGGTGCCGTCGTTATCAAGGGAGACGAAATTGTCACCGTCGACCGTGCGGACAAACTGGAACAGGAAGACTACGACAGGACCATCGACTGCTCCGACAAGCTCATAATCCCGGGGTTGGTCAACGCCCATACCCACATCTACAGCACGTTATCCAGGGGGCTAGTCCTTCCCGACAATCCGCCTGAAAACTTTCTTGAGATCCTTACCGGACTATGGTGGAAACTAGATAGAAACTTAACCAAAGAGACCATCCAGGTAAGCGCCCTGGTAGCAGGGTTGGAGTTTCTCAAGAATGGGGTGACTACCGTCTTCGACCATCACTCCAGCCCCGGAGCGACTCCGGGCAGCCTTGAAATTATTAGAGATGGGCTGGTGGATGAACTCGGGGTGAGAAGCTCGCTCTGCTACGAAGTCTCCGACCGGAACGGCAAGGATGAGACCGACCTGGGAATACGGGAAAATCTTGACTGGCTCAGCCACGTATCGAACAGTGAAAACCACATGGTAGGGGGCCAATTTGGCCTACATGCATCCTTTACCCTGTCCACCAATACCCTGGAAGAAATTGCAAGCTACGTAGAGGACCTCGACACCGGCGTACATATACACCTGGCCGAAGGGCTGGAAGACCAGCAGAATTCGTTATCAGAGTACGGAACTCGAGTGGTCAACCGGCTCGACAGCTTTGGCCTACTCCGCCCTGACTCGATGCTCGTTCACGGGATTCATCTGGCCGAGACAGAAAAGAACATCTTAGCCAAACGGGCCCCGTTCATTGTCTATAATCCGAGATCAAATATGAACAATGCCGTAGGAGTAGCCGATTTACCCGGCATGTTCCGCCGGGGTATCGACGTTGGCCTGGGAAACGACGGCATGGGCTTCGACATGATTACGGAATTTCAGGCGGGTTACTTTCTACAGAAGATTTTCCAGGGGAGACCCGATTCCATCGGCCTCCCCCTGTTTGGAAATACCCTGTTCCAGAACAATTACGAACTTGCAGAGGAGACGTTCGGGGTCAAGCTGGGCAAGATCGTCCCCGGGTACAAAGCGGACATCGCGATCCTAGACTACCAGGCGCCAACGCCCCTGACTCAGGACAACGTCTTGGGACACTTGGTTTATGGGTTCAGCGGCAATAACCATCCCGTTGCCAGCGTTTTCGTCGCTGGCAAACCGGTAGTTGAGGATTACGAGGTCGTCGGCGTGAACGAAAATGAGGTATACAAGCGGGCGCAAAACCTGGCCAGATCCCTTTGGGAAAGCGTGAAGAGCTCCTAACTATTGATTCAATTATTTACTGATTGGAGGAATATCACATGGACCTTTCTGTTGAAATCGCTGGAGTGCAGCTTGAAAATCCACTTATGCCTGCGGCAGGGCCGATCACCGGTAATCCCAATGTCATAGCTCGCGTCGCAGAGCAGGGAGTAGGGTGCATAGTTACCAAGACCGTTTCGACTGAGGCAGCCGAGGTGCCAAGGCCTTCCGTGGCAAGGTTGTCATCAGGCATCCTCAACTGTGAAAAATGGGCGGAAGAGCCCCCTTCCAAGTGGATCGAAGACTACTACCCGGAAATAGTAGATAGGGTGGATAAACCGATAATCGTCAGCCTGGGGTACGAACCGGACCAACTTGAGGAACTCATTCCCAAGGTACACGAGTTCGCCGACGCTTTTGAGCTATCGTCACACTACCTAGGTCGTAATCCTGATCCCATAAGAGAGATCGCCGCCACCGCGACCAGGTTAACGGACAAGCCGGTCCTGATAAAGCTTTCTCCTCACGTTCCCGACCTAAAGGAGTTCGCTCAGGCGGCCGTAGATGGAGGTGCTTCTGGAATAGTTGCGATAAACTCCCTGGGCCCCGGCCTCCAGATTGACCTAGAAACGATGGACTCTACCCTCGGCAGCGACGACGGCTACGGGTGGCTGTCGGGCCCCCCGATCAAACATATAGCGCTAAGAGCGGTAAACGAAATCTACAACGCCGTTGACGTACCGGTAATTGGCGTCGGGGGAATATCTACGGCGCGGGACCTCTTAGAATTCGTAGCGGCGGGAGCCACGGGGACACAAATGCTCTCTGCGGCGCTGTCGGACGGCTCAAGTAAATACGGTGAGGTCCTAGAGAACCTCCCAAAAGAACTGGAGAAACTTGGAAAGAACAGCGTAGAAGAGTTAACCGGAGCCTACAAACAGTAGGCGGGAGCTCGTTATCCGCTGCGGGCGACAGGCATTTCGTAATTTCTAAACGGGTTAACCAGTGACATTTACCCCGGGGAAAACCTCGTGGGTTACAACTTGGCAATTTAATGGCGGGCTAATTCTCCGGTCCTATCAGGGGCTGGGGTACTACGAGAAAGAGGATCGAGGAGGGTAATGGACTATCGTGTAGTACGTCTGGTCTATCCAGCCCGATCAGAATTACTTCAGGGAGGAAATAACTACGTCCGGTTGTTGACAGACTCCGTCGAAGTGGTTAACGGCGAGGATATTTACGCCACGGTAGAAAGGTTTAAAACCGAACACTTCCCTTCAGTTGTGCCCGACGGTCTCCCTCAGACTGAAACCGAACGGGAATTTCCCCTGGAGGATCTGACAAACCTCCATAACTGCAGCGGAATCGCCTCGATTGATAGGATAAGGGGGATGGCCAAGAAAGTAGGTGCGGGGGAAGAGATATTCATGGAAGGCGGCCTTCCCAACGCGAAACTAGCCAAGACAAACAGAGATGAGATCGTCCTGTTTGACGGCCATCACTCCGTCTTGGCCTATATGACCGCCGGCAGAACCTTTCTTTCTGAAATTCCCCACATACTGGTTCTCTCAGGAGATGAAACTGGTGTCAGCGACCCCGAAATCCACGCCTTCTACGGGGAGTTGGGCCGGAACCTTTCCGGAGGCGACTGGAGAGGATACGTAATCAACTGGCAAGGTGGGGATGGTGGCCGTCTCGAGGCCCGCCAGCAAAGAAATATGGGGGAATTATTTGAATCCGTGACAGAGGATGAGCGCTGGTAAACGGCAAGTCACGGCGCACCTCCACTTTATTAAGGGGTCCCCGGTTATTATAATCTCGAATGACGCTGAGTTTAATAAATTGAGACATATATAATGGAGTGATTCACTTGGCAAAATATATCTCCCCAGAAGCATTTAAGAGAATCCAGGACTTCGAGGAGGAATTCTTTCTTATCGATACCCGTCCGGAGGCTGACTTCAACGAGTGGCACGTGAAGGACGCGATAAACTTCCCCTTTGGGGCGTCCGACGACACGACCGAAGAGGATATCTCAAAGTTCACCACACGGGAAGGCATCAAGTACGACGATTTAATCGTAACGATCTGTGCCAAGGGCGTGACGTCTTTCAAGTTTGCAAAAGAATTAGAGGACATGGGATACGGAGAAGTGGTGACGGTGGAAGGGGGGATGGAAGCCTGGAGCGGAGTCTACGACGTCGTTCCCATAGCGACCTCCGGTGAAGACGTCGTCATAATCCAGATGCAACGACGAGCAAAGGGCTGCCTGGGATATCTAGTTGGCTCCAAGAGATCCGGAGTTGCCGCGGCGATTGATGTGTCCAGATACACCGATAAGTTCGTCGAAGCGGCAAGTAAGCACGGGCTTAAGATTGCCCAGGTTTTCGATACGCACGTCCATGCCGACCACATTTCAGGCGGCAGAAGCATGGCCAAACGGTTGAACGTCCCTTACCATCTGGGAAACAAGGCGGTAGAACGGTCTCCGGAGTTTGACTTCTCGCCCCTCGCCAACAACCAGGTCATCAAGGTGGGGGAGATACCGGTAAAGGCTCTTCACACACCCGGTCATACGACGGAGATGACCAGCTACCTCATAGACGGGGAGGCGGTGATAACGGGGGACTCGCTCTTCCTTGATTCCATCGGCAGGACGGAACTTGAGTTTAACGCTGAGGACGCCAAAACCGGCGCCTCGCTGCAGTACGAATCGCTGTCCAACAAGCTCCTGTCTCTCCCGGAGCGAGTAAAGGTCCTCCCCGGCCACTTCACCGTCAAGGAGGACGGGAGCACGTTAAACGCCATCCCCGGGACGCCGCTCTTTTCCACAATAGGTAGTGTCAGGGAGAGCAACGAGGCTCTGCAGATGGACGAAGATAGCTTCGTCGAGTATATGTTCGACAATTTGCCCTCGAAGCCCCCAAACTACGAGGATATCATCGCGCTAAACCTCGGAAGAAGGGAACTGGCCGGCGACGGGGAGGCTATCGAACTTGAACTTGGGCCAAACAGGTGCGCGACCAGCGAGGAACCGATGCTCGCGGAGTAATGGTTATGGACGTCGAAGAAAGAATAATAACCCTGTTAGAGGAAGAAGAAGTCGACTACGAGCGACTCACACATGAGCCCGTATATACGAGCAAGCAAGCATCAGAGGTCCGCGGGGTCCCCCTGAACAGTGGCGTCAAGGCAATGGTTTTGCAGAGGGACAGGGATGGACTGATCCTGGCCCTGGTGCCAGCTGACCACAGGGTAGACCTGGACGCCGTCGGGAAAAGTGTTGAAGGTGAGGTGAAACTCGCTTCGCCGGAGGAGGTCCTGGAGGTAACGGGGTGTGAGATCGGAAGCGTCCCCCCGTTCGGCCACAAGGACCCCCTCGAGACATACCTCGATCCCGGGGTAATGGATAACGAAATTGTGAACTTTAACGCGGGAAAGCACGACGTGTCCGTAGAACTCCCCGCAAGAGACCTGCCACGATGCGTTAAGTCCTCGGGCTCGTCCTTGACGATTAAGAAAATCAGGAAGTGACTCGTTGATTTCCTGTCGAGGCTATTTTAAGGAGAGACTATTCGTAACCAAGAGCCTCCACCGGATCCATCTTAGCTGCCCGGAGCGCTGGATACAAGGCAAAGACGGTCCTAATCACCAGGGAGAAACCGAAGGCAAATAAGGCGGGACAATGGGGGATAGTAAGCTCAGAACCATTGGTAAAATTAATCATAAATATGACTAAAGAAGATTCTACGTCGATTATGTGAAGCTTTTGCGTGGTTCGTAACTTGCCCGTAACTAGTTGACCTACTACTACAGGGATAACCCCCCGGATAACTTTCCAAGTACGTAGAGTTATACCCCAAAAAAGGTTAAAATTATTGTAAGATTTATCTGTTAAGCCAATCCAAATAAAAACTTAGGGTGGTAAAATTGAGAAGAACGGCGATGTTTACTAGCAGCTTGGTGATAGTTCTCCTCTTGTCGTTTTCTGTTGCTACTGTTGGTGCGGAAGAGGTCTCCCTTGAGGAGGTCATAAAGGTCCTGGAGGAAGCGGAAAAGACTATAGAGTCTGGGGACAGTCAGAAGGGAATCGAGTCGTTAAAAATCGCAATCAGCATGCTGAACAGCAGGGTGGCCGAGTTGGGGGGTACGGACGCCACGTCGGAACTGCGGGCTGAACTATCCGCTTTAAGGTCAGAGATGGAAAACTTAAAGGCCGGCTCAGGCACCCCGGTTTCCTCAGGTTTAAAGGTGGGTTACGTTAACGTCGCGGAGGCGTTCACCGTTTTCACCGATGCCGTCCAAACGGAGCGTGAGAGTGTCACGTCCATCAAAGACCAACTCCTGGAGCTAAGAAGCAAGGCCATGCGGGGTGAGATAAACGCTGAAGAATATAACCAGAAAAACGACATACTACAGGCCGAAAGGTTGAGGGCCCAGTTTGAGATAGAGCTGGCGATGATTGAGGAAATGATGGATTCAAAGGGTTTTGAATCCGTACAGGATAGACTCCGTGAACTCAAAGAACAGGTACGACCTTCCGTCGATCAAATAGAGAAGACGCTCCTTGACATGCGGGAAAACTCCGCTATTCCAGAGGAGGTAAGTCAGATTCTCACTCAGGCAAACAGCCAGTACGAACAGCTGGATAGCCTGCTGTCAAACCTGATTCAGTCAAAAATAGTCCAAGCGACCAACCAAAAAGCGAAGGAGTTGGGTTACGACCTGGTCCTCCGGGAACAAAACGTCGTCCTTGCCAGAAATCAGGAGTCAATAGATAACTTAACGGAGCCGACCAAGCAAACCCTCCGAGAAGAGCTCAATTCCTGAGGGCAGGGGTAACCCATGACGGCGAGCTTGCTTTAGGCCGGCCAACCGTCATGTTTCGAAGCCTTAAGTTTATTCAAACCTAAGAACGGGGGAAACGCGCTCGCTGGTGATTGATAATGAACCATTGGAAAGCCGTACCGAGGTTCCTTTTAGGGGGCGGACTACTCTTTTTACTCTGGTGGCTCCTGTCATCGGGGTCAAACCTCCTAGTCCGCTCTGCAGTTGGCTTAGTTGCTACAACGGCCGTATTGTCGTTGTATCGCAGGTTTGGTTTGAGCATCGACATACCTTCAAATGCGCTTTTCAGGCCCTGGTTATGGATAAAGTTCTTCCTCTACCTGTTGTGGAAGATCGGGCTCGCCACTGCGGAGACCTGCTACCTTATCCTGAGGCGAGACCTCGACCAGAAAATCGTTATTTATGAATCCCGTCTCAAGAGTCAGACCGGCCTGCTCCTTCTATTAAACTCGATCACTCTGACCCCAACCTCTGTTGCCATACTTCATGAAAATAACCTCGTATATGTTCATCACCTATCGCTTAAAGACAAAGAGGACTATGACTCGATGGTAGAGATCGTAGATAGGGTGTTTGAACGCCCATTGGCAGCATTACTGGACCGAGGAGAGTAATGTTACGGATATTCGTAGAACTTTCTATCGGGGTGAGTTTATTGTTTACGCTCTTCCGCCTCTTCAAAGGGCCGGACGTATTGGACAGGCTCCTTGGATATAGTTCCACCAGCGCGAAGATCACTATACTGTTAGTCGTCGAAGGCTTACTAAACGGCAGGACCTACTACGTAAGCCTAGCACTGGTGTACGTAATACTGAGCTTTCTGGGCATAGTAATTATTGGGAGATTCGTGGAGAGGCAGATATGACAATTTTATCGTACGTCCTAATCGCAACCGGGCTACTGGTCACAATCATCGGTTCCTTTGGGATAGCCAACCTGCCTAACATATATGCGAGACTTCAAGCCAGCGGCGCTGCCGACACATCCGGATTCGTCCTGGTCCTGTTAGGTTTTCTCGTCTATGGGGGCTTTGAATATTCTGACGTATTTCTCGGCCTACTGATAATCTTCGTCTTTATTACGGGTCCAATCATCAACCACGCGATAAGCAAGGCAGCTTTCCTGTCCGGTATCTCGCCAGCAGATGATGAAGAAGGAGGCAATTGACCGAGATGCTGACCTTCTTTCTTTTACTATTACTTGCCCTCTCGATCTCCGTAGTATTACAACGACGGCTCTTAAACGCAGTCATCCTTCTTGGGGTATTCAGCCTGACCAGCTCCACGATCTACTTTCTCGCCGGAGCACCCGACGTCGCGGTAACAGAAGGAGCTATCGGGGTAGCATTTGTAACCTTTATCTACGTCCTCGCCTTAAGCGATCAGGGAAAGCTCCACGTTATCACCGAGGAGATCCCCCCCTTCTTCTTCCAGGAACGGGGTGAAATAACGGGAATAGATCATGAGATACTTCTGAAGCTGGCGGAGAAACTCAACTTAGACCTGGAAGTAGAGTTTTTGTCGCACCCGGAGACAGCAGTTCGGTTTAGCGGGCGCAGGGGGAAGGTCCTCGCCGGAGCTTACTTCTCTCGTTACTGTGAGACGATAGATCCTTTAACGAGCACAACCTATCACCGGGCTCAATTAGCCCGGATAAGTGCGGAGAGCCCTTCCAAAAGGACGGGTACGATCTCGGGGTTAAACGTCACTGGATTAGAAGAAATCAGCGGGGACAGGATTAGGTATTTTGACTCCCTGAATGAACTCATAGAGGCCTACAACCAGGAGAAGGTCGACTCGATAATCGCTGACTCGGCACGGCTCAGGTACGCTCTCAACAGGATAAACGCAATGAGAAAGTCCTCAAGCGAGATAACTCAGATTGGCGAGGTCGAGTATTCATTCGCTATTTCGCGGGAAGAGCCGGACCTGCTTGACAAGGTAAACGATCACCTGAACGAACTCGAGAGCAACGGCCAACTTAAAGAAATTCTTTCCAGGTATTTGCGGTGATAGACTTGAATATTTCACGCTTTACGCCCAAGGAATTATACACCTTCGCGGTAGTTTGCATCTTCTGCGTCGTCACGATAGTGGGACTGGCCCTCAGCTCAGGTGGGGGGACGCTGAGGGTTGGGACAAAGCATATCGAGGGGATCTCAAACTTGGCCAACATCTCTAATTCCGTCTATGGTGTCTACGGCATGTACAGGTTTTACGATACCCTTTTCGAGTTATTGGTGTTTTCCACAGCTGCTCTGGGGATAACGTTGTTCTCGGACATGCAAAGCACAAGAGGAAGCGACTCCACCAGCTCCGTCGAGTCACATATTGTCGACACGTCTGCTTCGTTCCTCTATCCGATAATTGCCATCTTCGGTATTTACCTGGCCTATAGTGCTCACCGGGGGCCAGGCGGGGGTTTTGCCGGTGGCGTCATAGTGGGAAGCGGGGTCCTGCTTCTCGCAATCGCGATTGGGGCGGACGTAATTGGAGAGAGGTTCTACGAAGAAACTATGAAAAAAGTCGAGTACTTAATTTTGATTCTGGTAATGGCGATAGTTATTACCGGCCTGTACCTACCCGAAATCGTCTATCAAGGTAATGGCGGGCTGGGCTTCATCATCCTCGTCAACATGGCAATCGGCACCAAGGTATTCATCGGAACGTGGACGGTCTTACACTTCTTCGTCAAGCACAGAGGGGAATTATGACGACCCTAGGAACCGCTATAGCGATCATTACGGTGGGGATAGGTGCCCTGGGGCTTATCTTGAAAAAAAATCTGATAATGAAACTGCTTAGCTTAAGCATAATCAATACAAGCACGATACTTTTCTTTGTGATGGTCGTCTATACCCCGGGAGATCGCGCTCCTATCGGTGAATTAGGAGTAACCCAGATGGCGGATCCCCTACCTCAGGCCCTGGTTCTGACGGCGGTCGTCATCAACTTTGGGGTTCTCGCCTTGTCGCTGCTTTTTACCATGGTCCTGGTAAAACGGTACCACACCCTTGATATTCAGAAAATCGAAGTCTCCGTAAAGCGGGAATTTGACGAGGAAAAACTATGATAGGACTATTCATAGGGGTATCCTCTTATCTCACCGCCGGCATTTTCAGTCTAGTTTGGGATAGGTTTAGGTTCTGGTTTAGTGCCCTTGGTTGGGCAGGGGCACTGGCGGGGTTGGTAGTCTCGTCTATCAACTTCAACAAATCCGGCGTTTTAATTGAGTACCTG
>JAGXLQ010000183.1 GCA_018334595.1 Candidatus Bipolaricaulota bacterium
GACCGTGTTAATTTGCTTGGTCTATCCATGGGAGGATATATTGCCCAACATTTTGCAATAGAATGGCCGGAACTTATCGACAAATTAATATTGGTTTCTACTCATGCAGGAGGACCTGCATACCTGGAAGCAACCGAAGATCTCTGGGAAGAAATTCTGGACGTAGAAGGTCTAACTGAAAGAGAGATCTATCGAAAGGGTTACAGGTATTCCGTAACGAAAGATTTTTTCGACAATCAGGAGGAAATCGAGAAATTGATAGATATGCGGATAGAGGACTCACAGCCTCCTGCCGCTTATCAAAGACAATTTCAAGCTGCATCCAGGTTTGATCTAACTGACGGGCTCGACGAGATAGAATCCGACACGTTGATAATAGCGGGAGCTGAAGACAGGGTGGTCCCCACCCAGTTCGCAGAACAACTGGAGCAGGGGATCCCATTTGCAAAGTTAGAACTGATAAAAAACGCAGCTCACCTGGTACATCTAGAACGACCTGATCGGCTAAATTCTCTAATCCTGGACTTCCTTAAAGATACTAATGGCTAAAGTAAAAGTTAACGGTATAGACCTTTATTATGAGTTTAAGGGGAACCCCGAAGGTAAGGTAGTCGTGTTTGTAAACGGGTTACTTACAGACACCAACAGCTGGGCACAACACGTGCCTTATTTTGAAGACGAATACCAGATTTTGCTTTTTGATTCCAGAGGACAGGGGAAGAGCGACAAACCGGAAGGACCATACTCGGTTAATCAACACGCGAATGACCTGGCAGAGCTTTTACAGAAGCTGGAAATATCCCAAGCCAATTTTGTGGGGCTATCCAACGGCGGCACGGCACTCCTCCCCTTAGCCCTCAACCACCCCAAACTGGTCCATTCTATCGTTTTAGCCGACGCCTACTCTTACGTTGATGCCATACTCGAAGCGAAAATAGATGCCTGGCTCGAGGCCGCCCGGGTAAGTCCTGAACTACGGTTTCTGGTAGCCACTCCTTACGTCTGGGGTAATACCTTCCTGGAGGAAAACCAGGAACTTTTCGATCAATTTAGAGAGGCCGCTCACGAAGCCCCGCAAGAGGCAACCGAGAATCTAATAGAAGGCGCCAAACTACTGGAACTTCCGGATTCAATAAAGAAAATTACTGCTCCCGGTTTAATTGTAGTTGGAGAGAAGGATATCCTTACTCCCCCCGAGTACTCTCGGTATATTGCATCACGATTGCCAAATGGCAAGTTAACTATCCTGGAGGACGCAGGTCACGCTTCCGCAATAGAGCGGGCGGAGAAGTTCTGTCACCGGGTTCTTGATTTTTTCGAAGAGGTGATCTAATTATGGAGCCAGACGTCGGACAGATTTTAGAAAGAAGAGCCGATCTTACTCCAAATCGGGTAGGTTGGGTTGACTGGGATGAGGGGGAGCGGTTTCGGTATAAGGAGCTGGACGAGCGGGCCAACAGAGCGGTCAACTATCTTCGGGAAGAGCACGATATTCAAAAAGGTGACAGGGTATCCGTACTGGCCCTGAATGGGCTACAGTACTCGGATCTCTACTTTGGCCTGGGCAAGATCGGGGCAATCCTGGCTCCACTTAACTGGAGGCTGGCAAAACCCGAACTGGAGTACATTCTGGAGGATTGCGAGCCAAAAGTCGTCCTCTACGATGAGGAAAGCAGTGACTTTACAAAACAATTGATGGATAGTTATACCCGGGCGAGCTGGATCCATCTAAAGGAGTACAAAGAAGCGCTTGAAAGTTCTTCTCCCAGTCGTCCTGAGCCTACTGAACCGGTGAACAAGGAAGACCCCCATGCAATTCTCTATACCTCGGGAACAACCGGCCGACCAAAGGGTGCAATTCTACCTCACAGGATGATTTTGTGGAATTCGGTCAATACAATAACGTCCTGGGGACTCAACCGGAACGACGTCGCTCCAATAATCACTCCACAGTTTCATACCGGTGGTTTGAATACAGTTCTCACCGCGATGTACCATCTGGGTGGTAAATCAATAGTAACCAAAGAATTTGATCCGGAAGATACCCTGAGGCTAATAGAACGGGAATCCGCCACCGTGGTATTTATGGTTCCGGTTATGTTTCGAATGATGAGCGAAACGGATCTGTTTCCTCGAACCGATTTAAGCTCGGTCCGTTTCCTAATCACGGGAGGTGCGCCCGCTTCGGAAGTAATCAAGCGAACTTACAGAGACAGGGGGTTAGTCTTCAAAGAGGGCTACGGTCTCACAGAGGTTGGAAATAACTGCTTTTCCCAGACGGAAGCTGAATCACTCCAAAAGGAGGGGTCCGTTGGCAGACCCGTGATGCATGGAAATGCCAGGGTAGTCAACGAACAAGGGGAAGAAGTGGCACCTAATCAAATAGGTGAGTTATTGTTGTCCGGCCCACACGTGTTTTCTGGATACTGGGAAAACCCTGAAGCAACTGAAGAAGCTTTCACCGAAGATTGGTTCCATACGGGCGATCTTGCAAGAAAAGACGAAGAAGGGTACTTCTACATTGAGGGCAGAAAAAAGGATATGATAATTTCCGGTGGAGAAAATATCTACCTTGCGGAAGTGGAACGGGCAATAAAAGAGCATCCCAAAGTGGCGGACGCCGCCTTAATCGGTGTACCGGACGAAAAGTGGGGCGAGGTGGGGCACGCAATTGTGGTTACAGCCGAGGATGTCGAGGTCACGGAGAAAGAACTAACCAAGCACTGTAAAAACCAACTCGCCGGCTACAAAGTCCCAAAAGCTTTTGAATTTGCGAAATCACTTCCACGAAATTCTTATGGAAAACTCCAGAGAGACCAGGTTGAAGATCAATTTGGCAAAAACTTTAGCTAGATGATGTAATCTGACTTGGGGATAATCTGAGGACCTTAAAATAATACAGGACGGAGGTGATAACTGACTCGAATGATTTTGTGTAGAATGGGAAAAACATCCGGTCAAGAGTTGGGTGTTACGAGTAAAAGGAGAATTTTGACCAAATTTTACCATGGAGGTAAATAATGAATCTGAAACACAAATCTGTAATTATCTCGGTTTTTCTGTTGGTATTTTCGATATCTTTGGTCGGTTTAGCACCGGTAACCATGGCGGCTGATGATGAAGTAAGGATAGCCGTGCTGCAACCTCGACCTCAGAAGGGGCTCTACTTCTACGGGACCTGGGCCATCCAGGGTTTCAAAATCGGTCTACAGTACGCAACGAATGCACCCGATTGGGAAGGGCCCTACACCATGGAGGACGGTAGGGAAATTAAGACCAAGATATTTGACACGGAAGGTTCAC
>JAGXLQ010000027.1 GCA_018334595.1 Candidatus Bipolaricaulota bacterium
CTTTCCGCGTAGTCAGCCCAACACGGAGAACCGGTAACGGTTGCCACCTGTAAGTACCCTTCAACCATGTGACAGGACTGCGCTTTTAAGATCTCCTCCCCATCCTACTCTGTATACGATCACGCATTTTTACCACCATACTCCCCGTTCATCCGCGGGTACGTATGCATTTTTGGCCCAGGAGGTGTCCCGAAACCTTGCATTTTCGGGCCATTTCGGAGATAATTAAACGTTTATTAAATCTTTGCGGCAAATAGACCGTTTGCAACCACATGAACAGGGAGAGGTCATGAACATAAGCAGGTTCAAGAATTTAACGGAGAGCAGGCAGGAAAGAATCGGAGAAGACGTCTCCCATAAGGTATTAACCGAATGGAGCGAGCAACGCCCCACCGATTTACGGGAGTTATCAAGCACCATCGACCTGGAGAACATAACGATCGACACCAAGGAGGACATCTTCGGCATCAAGCAGTCCCTCCCTCCCTCCTCCAGCATTCATCTAGCCGAGATCTTCCGCGAATTCTGCGACGACATTATAACGGAAATAGTTACGTCCATCTGAAGGCCCGCCTGCAGGCCCCCTTGTAAGCGTAGAAAAGATTAGCTGCCTCTATCCGGGTCAGGTGGCGGAGTACAGTCCTCATTACTTGAAAAGTTTCCTGAAAAGTCGTTATATTCAACTGTACCTAACGTTAGTCGGCTCTTTTCCACGTCTATGTCGCGGTTAACATGAGGTAGTTCATGGTCAAGCACTGCAAAAGTTCCCAGGGATCATGGAGTCCGGTCCAACGGTCCCTATCATTTTTCGCCAGTAATTCCCTCCTCTTGACGATCTCTGCCGGCTCCTTACTCGGGTTTACGTTAGCGTTTCTGGCATCAACAGGGAGCCCACTCCACTCTCTCGCCTTCGGCCTCCGGTCATTTCTATCCGTGTTCCTTGCGGGAATACTGGGCAGAGAGGTCGACCCAAATCACCACCTCACCTCTGTTCTCGCCTCCGTCGGACAGGTAATAATCGTGTCAGTTCTCTGGACCCCGCACCTCCTACTTACCCTCTGGGCCGTACTCCTATTCAGGGTTATGAACAGGGCTTCCGTATACTCGTTGGGGGTGGTGGATACGGTCTTCGCTACGGCACTAACTATTTGGCTCGGCCACCGGCTTTCCTGGGTTATCGCCGGCGCGGGCGGGATAGTCTTCTTCGGAGGCGTGATCTTGGGCCGGCCCCAGGTGCGGAGTCTCTTCGCGGGGTCTCTTTCGGCCGCCTGGGCGGTCTACCTCCTCGTCTCTGACGGGATACCGTGGCCGGGATTCATAAACTACCCCGTCAAACTCGGCCTCATCTCGATCATCTCTGCAACCTACCTGTGGGGGATATACAACGAGAAGGACCTGGGGCCCGGTGAGGACGGACAGGTATCCCCATCCGAGGGGAGAGTGCGGCTGGTCCAGCTGGTGGCACTGGGTGTCGGGATCTTATACCCCCTGTGGACGGGATCTCACGGCTTCCATCAGATCGCCACCTTCTGGTCCGTAATCGCCAGCGCCTCGCTGGCCAACGCGTTAAGCTTTCTATAGGTTTTCCACATGGCCCGGTCCATTTGAGCTTTAAAACTCGTAGCTGATCCCAAAGAAATAGTGGAAGAAGCTAAGGTAGTAGTTTAAGTTCTCTTCAACCTCGTATGAGAGTCCGTTTTGGACCGAGGCGTCAATAAACAAAGTGTTGAAATTATAGTGGTTAATTCCACCGCTTAAGACGAGAGGAATTCCGAACCCCCGCAGGGAAAAGTCTACCCCGAAGAGGAAGTCAAAACCCCCTATTCCGGTATGGAGGTTGGAGGTCATAATACTACTGCCGCCCCCTTCAGTTACGCTCGCACTACCACTGGTTCCGGTGCCAAAAATGCCTACCCCGAAGCTCGGCTCCACCCCGCCAGTATCCGGAAGGACGTACTTAAGGTGAGCAGAATAGTAATCGATGAAACCAGAAATCCTTGCGTTGTACTGAGTGGAACCCAGAGTATAGTTATCGTCCAGGGTAAAAGCGGTAACGTTGCCAGCAAGGTCCAGGCCCAACGGCCCCACGGTAGCAGAAACCCATGGCAAGAACATCTCCTGTTGAAAACCCACGGGCAGAAATTTGCCACCAACCCGGAAGTTGAAGAACTTTCCTTCGGAGGCTTCAGCCCTCCACCCGGAACTTATTGTGAAGATGAGAAATAGAATTAAGAGCGAAAGCAGAACGAGTGTAGTTTTTCGCATGGGAAGGTACCTCCTCCGCGAGAAAAATATCCTAATTCAAACTACAGTAGACGCAAACCTTTGTCAAGGACTTTTATCCAAGAAGGTTACCGAGTTTGGAAACTAAAGCTCTGGGCCGGAGACAAATCAGAGTGCAGTTACTCTACGTAGCTTTCGCGGGAGAAATCCGCCGCATAAAATTCCCGATCGTCCGGAAGAGACACAAAGAAATGCGCCGTCTCGTCTATCTCCACCGTAACGTCCCCCGTTCGGACCTCCAGGACGTGTCCTCCTGCGCTCCGATCTTCGGTGATAAAGTGCAGATGGTATCCGGCTACGTTTATTCCCTTCACGTACTCGGGGCAGCGGAACCCAACAAGCGTTCCAGACACGTCATCGAACTCGAACTCAACCTGCTCCACCACCACCTCCGAAAGGGGCTTGTACGGTTTTGTTTGTTTCGGCACACTTCTCGCCTTTAAGTAATCAAACTCCCCCTCAATTCTTAGCGCGTAAAAGATATTTTTTGTCGGAAGGGAGTCGTCGAGCGCCCGTTTCAGCCCTTCGTAGTCAACCGGGCCTGTCACCGACAGCTCCTGGTCGGGTTCGAAGAACGTAACCACGGCGAACGGCGTCCTGGCCGAGTCGGGTACGGGATAGGCAGCACCATCGTCCTTGACCTGATAGAACTCCCCGTCGAGAGCAACCATCTCTCCGTCGAGTTGATTAAAGGTCCCGAGACCGAACCCACCGTGCTCCTCAAGTTCTCCATAGGTCATCTCCCCGTCATATATGCCCGCAAGGAGGGCATCCAGGGTCGAAACCTGGAATAGGACGTCTCCCGGTAGTTCAGCGTGAACAGGAAACGTCAGCCCGACAAGGAGCAAGGCCACCGTAAAGAAATATTTCGTTCGTTTCATCGTCGCACCTCTGAGGTAAATGTTTTGCCGTGAGATAAATTATTGGCTAAGTGTAACCGATTTAGACGACAGCGTCGAGAGATGGCCTGCCTGACCGCGGGTGGCGTGGTTACTCGGGGGAAAGCGTCTTACCTGCCGGAAGGCCTACACAAAGCATACCTGTCCCGGTTAGCGGTAACCCCGTACGTACTGACCGTAAACTCCATCGCATCGTCGACACAACGTCGGGTCGATTATCGGTCCAGATCTTATCGGCGCGGACGAACCCTCACATCGGGTTTTTCTACCACCCTGTTTCGCCTGGGACCTGATCCTCCTGATTTAGTTGAGTAAAGCCGGACTGTCGACGAAAATTAGAGATAACGTAGCGAAAACTGAGACGTGAGTTATGAAAATATTAATCCTATACTTCAGCGGCACCGGAAACACGAAGTTTATCGCCAACAAGATAGCGACAAAACTGGAGAGGAAAGGGCACCACGTCACCCCTGCCTCAGTCGAAAACGTTGAGCCGGAAGAGGCCAGCTCATACGACTTTCTCGTCTTCGGTTACCCGATTTACGGGTACGACATGCCCAAGTTTCTCAAAGGTTATCTCGAGCGGCTATCCCTTCCCTCAAGCCGGGGCGGGGCGGTCTATGACACCATGGGTTACGATGGGGGCAACTCGTTGAGGGTGACGGCGGAAAAGCTTATTGAAAAGGGGTTCGTCGTCGTTGGGACCGCGGAGTTCAAGATGCCGGGAAACGACGGCCTGGCCATAACGGATTGGAAATCAAAGACGGCCCAACAGGTCCTATCTACCGATTACGGTCGTTCCCAGGAGATCAGGGAGGGGGTGGAAAGGCTGGTCGATCAAATCGACGCTGGAGTCGACCGAGTGATCAAACAGAGTGAGGGCAACCCCCCAAAGAGGAAGTTTATCTACCGCCTGCTAACGCCGGCGACAAAGCTTCTCTTCGATATTTTCGAACGGGTCTTCACGGGTAAGTTTCGCGCGGACGAAAGCTGCATCGGCTGTGGCCTGTGCGAGAGAATCTGCCCGGCGGACAACATAGTCGTGCACGGGACAGAGGTCGAGTTTGGCGACGACTGTTACTTCTGCCTCAGGTGTCTCCATCAGTGTCCGGTCGAGGCCATACAGATAACGAGGTTCACCGAGGGAAAATTTAGGTACCGCGGACCAACCGGTAACTACGTACCGGCCCCACTCGTGGGAGAGGGGCGGGAAGACTCCGGGTCCGCTTAATAACGTTACACGAGGAGGTGTAAACGTGAAAAAGATTAACATCGGAATAATAATCTGTGACCGGTACAGTAGCTGTGCAGGGGGGAAATGTCTCCGCTCTTTACGGAATAGGGATGGCGCTTTCGACAGATACAAGGGCTCTGAAGTTGAACTGGTCGGATATACGACCTGCGGTGGTTGTCCGGGAGGTAACGTTGAACAGGCAACCGGGGAGATGGTAGAAAACGGCGCTGACGTCGTTCACCTCGCCACCGGGTTGGTTGTGGGGTACCCACCCTGTCCGTACATAGATCACTTCAAATCCTTTATCGAGGAAAGATACGACCTGGAAGTCGTCGTGGGAACGCATCCAATCCCACAGAATTACTACGAAACGCATATGGAAATCGGCACCTGGGAGGGGCCCGGCTGGGAGAATATACTACGACCCACCCTTGCGGACGAAAAGGCCAGACGGTCCTACGACTAACCGGACTTATGCCCACGTTTGACAGCCGCTATCTAGACGACGAGGAAATTTGGTCGCGGGTAAATGAGCTATGCGACAAGAAGGAGAAAGTAGAATTACAGTTAGTTCGAGCAGAAACCCGGGGTGAGACCAACCAAATCACCAGACTCTCCAAGAGACTCGACGAACTGAAGAAGATATCGGCGCTCAAAGGCGGACTCGCTACTGCTGAGAGGGACCTCAAGGCGGCGAAGGAGCTCAGAGAAGAAGAAAACGATCCCGACGTCGAACAGCTATTAAGGGAAATCAGGGGGCGCCGAGACGGGCTCAGCGAAAAGCTTCTTTCCCTGCTCCTCGACGGTGGGTACGTAGACGAGGAGAAGGACGACCCCCTAGAGGCAAAAATTCTCAAGTACATAGATTCGCTGGGCCCGGAGTACGCGCTTAAACTCGGGGAGAGCTTGCACGTTGACGTTTCTGAGGTACGTGAGTTAATCGATTCCCTCATGAAAAAGGGTCTGCTTAAGCGCGTCGAGGGCACTACCCTAGAAAGCTATCACCGTCAGGAGGGGTGGGATAAACATATGAACCATACGTATTACGAACTCACCAGGGAAGGAGACCACTTCTTACGAGAGTCAAGGCGGCCTCGTGGTTCCGGAGGGGTTACCGGGTAGTTGAAAAGCTAACCGGGATACAATACCTTTCATCGTCATGCTAATTGGAATCTTCCTATCCCTGGGGGCAGGTTTCCTCAGTGCGGTGGGTTACGTTGCCGTCAAACACGGGCTGGAATCAACGGACTACAGGGTCTTTATCGTCCTTAGCCTCTTTATCGGAGTGGCGATCTCCGCGGCTTTACTCTGGACTATCGGGACAGGTCTAGGCGGACTGGGACTTAAGTCCACTTTGCCGTTTATCGCCACGGGGGGGCTGGGAGGAGGTCTACTGGCCCGCGTCTCCATTACCAGGGCAACCAATGAGATCGGGGCGTCAAAGACACACGCCTTTACCTCGGTCAGCCCACTGGTCACGACCTTATTCGGCGTCCTATTTCTCGGTGAACAGGTGGGCTTTCAGCTCGGGGTAGGTACGGGGATAGTTGTCGTCGGCGCTACCTACCTCTCCTTTATCGCGTACAGGGAGGATTCGAAGGAGCCCGAGGACTCCCCTTCAGGGGAAATCAACTGGGCGTTAGGGTTGGGGCTTGCCTTCTACGGGATGGTCATGTTCGGCTTTCACCCCGTACTGAGAAAGATGGGCGTCGACCTGGGAGCCACTCCCCTTCAGGGTGCGTTTGTCAGGTTTACTACGGGCTTCACCCTCTACCTAGCTTACCTCCTGTTAACTGGAGGGGACCTATCCCTGAAGGTCGATAGGAATATCTGGAAGTACTTCCTCGCCGGGGTAGCGTGGGCCCTCTCACCCATATTCGCGATATACGCAATCGAGTACGTATCCCCGGTCGTATTCGCTTCTCTCATGCGCGTGGGGCCTCTGTTTACCGTCCTGTTAACGTACTTGTTCTTGACGGGTATAGAGGAGATAGACTGGAGGATCGGCTTGAACGCCGCCGTCATCGTAATCGGGGCGATCGTGGTGTCCACCTCGTAGGGAAGGTTACTTTCCCGACCATTCTGCAAAGAGAGTCCCGCTGGCTGATATAAGAACCCCCCGCAACCCTTCACGGTAGCGGGGGCAGATTATCATCTTCTACTCTGGAGTATCGTGCGCACTCCCGGGGAACCTACATAAGAAAACGAGACAGGTTACTTGGAGCTCTACTCTTTCTCTTTCGCCAATTCTCCTAGCCCCTTCATGTTCTCAGCGATTATGGTCATGTCCTTGCCCAAGGAGTTAAGCTCCGCGTTCATCTCGGACAGGGCGGCGTGCCACTTGGTCGTGGACGCGTACCACCTTTCGGCGACGCTCATCAGCATCGTCTGGAGTTTCCAAGAATCCGCTTTGGCGTTTAGCTCAGCCGCCTTCTTCAGATGGTCGAACGCTTTCTTCTGGTGGCCTTCGGCCGTCTTAATTGCCTCATCAAGCTTGACCTCTCCCTTCCTAAACGCAGTCATGCTCTTGCTAAAGTCCTGCATGTTTTCTCCGATTTCCTTCAACAGCTGTCCAGCTTCGTCACCGTAACTCGCCTGCACGGCAACTGCTCCGGAGACCATTAACCCAAGGACCATAGTCGAAACAACTAAAAGCTTTGCTTTGCTCAAACTTATCACTCCTATATTTGTTTCAATTTTAAAGCATCTGCACCTATAGTCAAGAAGTGGGGAGCCTTTAGCTGGCTGGCCACGAACCGAGAGACGAAAACTTGATAGGTTTAGATGATTCTGGATAATTGCAGTTGAAAGCTAATGATTGCGAAGTACTGACAGGAGGAATATGTCACTTGTAAATTTCAGCTACCGCTCGAGGGTCCTGGGTAAGGAAAATCCAGTTGATGTGATACTGCCCCGTCCATTTAGGCGGGACGAAAATGGAGACCTCAACTCACTAAAAGAGATACCCTCAGGGGGGTTCCCCGTCCTTTACCTCTTGCATGGCCTGTCCGATGATCAATCGGCCTGGACCCGCAAGAGTTCGATCGAACGCTACGTCGCTTCACACGAACTTGCCGTCGTTATGCCCAACGTCGACCAGAGCTTTTATACTGACATGGCTTGCGGGCAGGACTACTGGACCTACTTAACCAATGAACTCACCGAGGTCTGTCACCGTTACTTCCCCCTTTCGTCGCGACGGGCGGACAACTTCGTCGCCGGGCTGTCGATGGGCGGATACGGGGCCTTTAAGTGGGCCCTACGGAAGCCAGATAAGTTCGCCGCGGCGGCCAGCCTGTCGGGGTCGCTTGACATCGCGGGAACGATTGCCGGGTTAGAGGGGGAGGAGAAGGAGAAACTAGAGTGGATATTCGGCGACCTCGAGGACGTAGAGGGGAGCAACAACGACCTGATCGCCCTCGCCAGAGGCCTGGCTAATTCCCGCACGAAAGCCCCCAAGCTCTTTCAGTGCTGCGGCACGGATGACTTTCTCTACGAGTCAAACCTCAGGTTCAAAGACGCCGCACGGGAGTTATCACTGGAGCTGACCTACAAAGAGGAAGGGGGAACGGGGCACGAGTGGGATTACTGGGACAGGATGATTGGGGAAGTGCTGGGCTGGCTGCCACTCGATAGGTAGGTCAACCAATAAGATGCTGGAGGTGATAGGATGTCGGACGAGGACTCTAAGGTTTCGTTACAGTTCGGTGGAGGGACTTACGGCCTATTTGGAATAGGAGTTGGCCTGGCCGCGTCACACCTGGGTTTTTCGATCTTTACCTCGATAGTCTGGGGGGTTTTCTGGCCAGTTCCACTTGGTTACTGGTTGGTAAAAGCCCTGCACGGCGTTGCACTCTAAACGCCGTACCCAGTCGGCTAGGGCACAATATTAACACTTATATCTCGACATACGGGAGGGATAACACCGATGAGGATGAGACTATCACGTGCAGCAATGGTTACAGTCCTGGCGATGGTCGTCTTCTGCTTCCCTTTATCCGGACAGCCCGGATCCGCCCCTTACCATAACCGGAACGAGCGGTCGCGCGGCCGGAAAGGAGACGAGAGTTGTCCTACTTTCGTTGACCGACTACTCAATTGGAATACCTACAGGAACGAGGAGTTCGGAATAGAATTCAAGTTCCCACCAAATGGAAAGCTCGACGTGAACTTGGAGAAGGGAAGTCTCACCGTCAGGGCCGAGCTGCCCAAGCAACCTGGTACGTTACTGACGGACAAGTACCTCTCCCTCTCGGTGACGGACTCGTTAACCTCTGTAGCGGCCACCCTGCCCCGAGAAGAACTGGGACAGGTCAAATCAAAGTCCCTGACGGTAAATGGCCACAGGTTTGAAAAGTTTTTCCTGCAGGAGGGGGCCGCCGGTTCTATTTACGACACCACGGCCTATCTCACCTGTTCAAAGGGCTATTACTACCTCCTCGAGTTTGTCCTTAGGTCCAGTAATCCCGGAGTCTACGGGGAGGACCCACCCCCCGAATTCGACGGCACCGAGGAAAATGAGGTATTTATCAAACTTCTTTCCACAGTACGGATCTTCTAATTGGGGCCATTAATCGCAATAGATTCTGGCTTTTTCACCTTGTTTCAGATATAATAAAAAATTATATATATGTTTTCCCATATCAGCCAACTCCTGATCCGCTGGACCGTCGGCGGGCTCAGTTTTAAGTACTGGTCCAGGGTTAATTTCAGGTCTAGGTTATTTGCCTTCGCGGTACCTTGGCCTGAACGACAGACTGTTTACACAACAACACAATTTTTATCCTCAGGGAGGAAATATGTCAAAAAGTTCGACGAAAGGCAAGGGAAAGATGGGTTACTTCGAAGTCGCAGCAATCGGCATCGGCGGTATGGTCGGTGGTGGGATATTCGCGGTGCTGGGCCTTGCGGTTAAACTAGGCAAGGGCGGTACGCCAATCGCATTCGCAATTGCGGGAATAGTCGCGCTCTTGACTAGCTACTCTTACGCACGTCTGTCGGTAACCTTTCCCAGCAGAGGCGGCACGGTCAAGTTTCTGGTTAAGGGATTGGGCGGCGGGTTATTTACAGGTGGACTAAACGTCCTCCTCTGGGTTAGCTACGTGATCATGCTCGCCCTGTACTCATATGCCTTCGGGGGCTACGCAGCAAGTTTCTTTCCCGAGGGTTCTCAAATGATAATGCGGCACGTCTTTATCTCAGCAGTCATGGTCGGTTTCACCCTACTGAACAGCATGGGGGCCAAGCTCGTCGGGGAAGCGGAGAAGTGGATCGTAGGAATAAAGCTGACGATACTTCTGGCATTCGTCGGCGTGGGGTCAATCAACATCTCGATGGCGAGGCTTGAACCTTCGGCATGGAGCAGCTTCCCCACGCTACTGGCCGGGGGCATGATCATATTCCTCGGGTACGAGGGTTTCGAGCTGATGGCAAACGCAGCGGAGGACACGAAGAACGCCAAGAAGACCCTTCCACGGGCGTTCATCTCAGCTGTTGCCTTCGTCATCGTCCTTTACATCGCGATTTCATTTGTCACCGTGGGCAACCTTCCCGTAAACCAGATCGTCAGTGCCAAGGACTACGCACTTGCTGCGGCCGCCGAACCGGTTATGGGGCAGATGGGGTTCATTATAATTGCGATAGCCGCGCTTCTTTCAACGAGTTCGGCTATCAACGCAACCCTCTATTCCACGGCCCGCGTTAGCTACATCATTGCCAAGGACGGGGAACTGCCCGAGATAATGGAAAAGAAGGTCTGGAAAAGGCCACTGGAAGGCCTATTTATTACGGCAGGGTTTGGCTTACTCGTCGCCAACATCCTCGACGTTTCCAGCATTTCAGTCATGGGAAGTGCGGGGTTTCTCCTCATATTCGCCGGGGTCAACTACGCGAACTTCAAGCTGCACAGACAGACCGACAGCAACCGCTGGGTGTCTTTGGTCGGCGCACTAGTCTGTATAGTCGCGTTCGCCGCGTTGATCTGGCACGGCGCAAGCAACATCACCCACCTCTACATACTAGCGGGAATGATTGGCGGATCCTTCTTGTTTGAGGCCCTGTATCGAAAGATCAGCGGCAGAAAAGCCATAGAACTCAAGAACTAGTCCGCGGAAGGAGGTTGGGACCCGTCCCTGTAGATATCATCAGGGTTAATCGATATTATTGATGGAGACTGGCCCATTTTACACATTCAACGAGCAAGATTCGAGGAGTGATTTCAAGTGAAGATATTTATCGACACCGCGGAGTTAACGGAGATAAAGGAGGCTTACTCCTGGGGTATCGTTGACGGGGTAACGACTAACCCGTCGCTGATCAAGAAGGCGGTGGACGCGAGGGACAGGGTTAACCTGGAAGAATACATCGAGGAGATACTGCGCACGGTAGACGGACCGGTCAGCCTGGAAGTAATCGGGCTGACTTCCGACGACATGATAGAAGAAGGTAAGTACCTCTACGATAAGTTCAATTCGGTAAACGATAACGTAGTAATCAAGATACCTATAAACACGAGCACCGAAGGGGGAGAAAGCGAAAATTACGCGGGACTCAAGGCAATTAGCGAGCTTTCAAGTCAGGGAATCCCCGTAAATACGACCCTGATAATGAAACCGGAGCAGGCGCTTCTCGCCGCCAAGGCCGGGGCACATTACGTCAGCCCGTTCGCCGGCAGAATTGATGATTATATCAG
>JAGXLQ010000184.1 GCA_018334595.1 Candidatus Bipolaricaulota bacterium
GAAGAAATGAGCGTCCCCTGACTCATGACCTTTTGAAATCCGTATTGGATAAGCTAAATCAGGACCTGGAAAGGGTAATTATCGATGACCTGAGTAATAAGACCTACTACGCAACTCTCGTCCTCCAGGGCCCAGATGGAGAAACGCTAAAGATTGACTCCCGTCCTTCCGACTCCATCGCCCTGGCTCTCAGGACCAATAGCCCTATCTTCGTGGACGAGGAGATCTTCGAAGACGTCGCCATGGAATCGCCCTTCGACGAGGAATTCGAGGACGAAAAAGGCGAGGAGTTCGAAGATTTTCTGGAACAAAAGATGGACCTAAGAAAGTTCAAGGACTTCACGGACGATGGTTAGATGATCTTTCGGGTGTCTTCCCGTGGCTGACAAGGAAAGACTTGACGTGTTAATCGCCAAGAGGGGTTACTGTAGTAGTCGCGAGAAGGCGAAACGCCAGATTATGGCAGGAAACGTCTACGTCGGCGGAAGGCTTTACGACAAGCCCGGCAAGAGGGTTCAACCAGACTCCAAAATTATCATTAAGGACGACTCGCCGCGGTACGTAAGTCGCGGCGGGGAGAAACTCGAAAAGGCCCTGGATGAATTTGAGATCGACTTAAGCGGTAAAAAGGCGGTTGATATCGGGTCATCTACCGGAGGTTTCACCGATTGTCTCCTGCAGAAAGGAGCAGGTGAGGTTTGGGCGGTAGATGTAGGTAAGGGTCAGCTCGACTGGAAGTTGAGAAACGATTCGCGGGTAAACGTACTCGAGGAGACGAACGCTAGGTATCTTGACCCGGAGAGGATTGGGGAAGAAGTTGACCTGGTGACGATAGACGTTTCGTTCATCTCCCTTGAACTGATTCTACCCTCCGCACGGCCCCTCCTCGGGGAGGGCGGAAAAGTCATTTCTTTGGTCAAGCCACAATTTGAAGCCGGTCCGGAACTGGTCGAGCGTGGTGGCGTAGTCCGCGACCCGGACGTACATGTAGATGTTATCCAGGCCGTATCGGAGTCCGCCGAGGAGGTTGGCCTGTTACCTACCGGGCTTACTTTTTCACCTATTAGAGGAAAAAACAGTAAAAACATAGAGTACCCTTTGCTGCTATCGCTTCAGGGGAACCGCCTTGGACGGGCCGGGATAGTCGATCTGGTGAGGTCAGCCCATGACTGTTTCGAGAATTGACCGGGACACAGAGAGATTTATATGAAAGTTGTTGCGGTTACCGGGGGGATCGCCTCCGGGAAGAGTGAGATATTGAAGGAGGCCTCACGCTTTCCACGCGTAAAAACGGTCCAGGCGGACGAGCTAGCCAAGAAGGCGTACAGGCCCGGAACGGATGAATACAACAGGATAGTTGAGTTGCTGGGCGAGGGGATTCTTGACGGGACTGGAGGGGTCGATAGGGATGCTGTCGCGGAGATTATCTTTGCCTCCCGGACCCGGCGAAAGCAGCTTGAGGAGATAATCCATCCCTTTGTCAGAGAAAGAATGCAAGAAATCATTTCTGCCAGCCGCGCGGAAGGGGTGAAGGTCCTAATCTTCGAGATACCCCTCCTCTTTCAGTCCCCGGCCGTAGACGAAAGTGTTTTCGATGAGATCGTCCTTGTCGACGTAGATGAAAAGACCCAACTGGAACGCCTGAGGCGAAGGGACGGTATCTCCAGGAGTGAGGCTTCATCGCGGGTTGAGGCTCAGAGACTGCCCGATGGGGCGAAGAATGCCTGTGATTTGGTCATCTCTACGTCGGGTAGCCTGGAGGAGACAAGAGAGTCCGCGGAGAAACTGGTCGAGAGGTTCCTCGATTAGCTGTTGATGATCTCTTTGACGAATTCCAGGTCACTGTACTCCACGACTTCGTCTTCAAATACCTGATATCTCTCATGACCTTTGCCCGCTATGAGTAGGGCTTCTCCCGGGGATAGGTCCTCTAAACCCGTTCTTATTGCTTTCTTGCGGTCAACTATTACCTGATAGGGAAGGCCCGGAGGTATACCCTCTTCGATCTCGTCAATTATCCGTCTCGGGTCCTCTGATTTTGGGTTATCCGTGGTAATGATGGCGTTATCGGCCAGGGAAACAGCAATTTCTCCCATCTCCGGCCTCTTGCCCCGGTCGCTCTGACCCCCACACCCAAAGATTACCGATACGCTTGAATAGAGATGATTGAGTTCGGACAGGCTCTCCCTCAGCCCTCCGGGGTTATGAGCAAAGTCTATATAGACGTCCGCTCCGTTCTCCGTGGATAGGCGTTCCATTCGACCGGGTAAGAACCGGGAGTTTGACAGGGTATCTTCTAGTTTGTCCATAGTCCGGCCGTTGACAAGGCCTATTGCAATAGCGGACAGGGCGTTGTAAGCGTTGTAGAGGCCGAAGTAGTTCAGGGAAAACCGGCCGTCTCCCCACGGGGTATGTGCATCAAAGACGATGCCGTCTCTTGTCCTCTTAACCCGGTCCCCGTACACGTCCGAGGAACTGTCGAGACCGAAAGTAATCGTCTTTGCCCGTGTCGCCCTTATCACCTCAGGTGAGAAGTCGTCGTCCCCGTTCACCAACGCTAAACCATCCCGGGAGAGGCCCCGGAATAGTTTTAACTTGGCCTGGCCGTAGTCCTCCATTGTCCCGTGGAAGTCAAGGTGGTCTCTAGTAAGGTTGGTAAAAACCCCGACGTCGAAGTCAACGGACCCGACCCTTTCCATGGCAAGCCCATGGGAACTCACTTCCACGATAAAATTTCGTCTACCGTCCGCCAGCGTCCTGAACGCCTCCCGGTGCACGTCGGGGGATTCAGGGGTAGTTACCGGTTCCTTCGGAGAATTGACCCCCGCCGGGCCGATGGTGCTTATGACGTTGGTCGAATTCTCACCCAGGGCAGCTCTAATGAGGTGGACCGTAGTAGTCTTGCCGTTTGTTCCAGTTACGCCGACGACGAACAGGTTTCCCGTGGGGTCCTCGTAGAAGATACTGCTGAGGGCGGCCAGGGCCTTCCTGCTGTTCTTTACGCGGACGTAAGGTCCCGGAAGGTCAACCTCACGCCCCAGTTTCTTTTCTCCAAACACCGCCCGGGCACCACGGTCGTACGCCTCCTTGATGAAGTCGTGACCATCGAAGTTCTTGCCCCGTATCGCGACAAAAGCTTGACCGGGGCCTACATCTCTGGAATCGTAAGATATCCCACTTACCTTACACTCATCTCTGTTAACGACCTCCAGGTAGTCCACCGCCGACAAAAGTTCCTCAAATACCTTTTTTGGGTTCATATTTCGTATAAGAATCTCTCC
>JAGXLQ010000028.1 GCA_018334595.1 Candidatus Bipolaricaulota bacterium
CGATCCCTGGCAAGCGGCAGGGATCTTCCAGGAGCTAGGTACCGAGGTTCAGGCCAACCTGCTCAGCCGTATGCCCTCGGATGACTCCGTCGACCTGTTGCAGGAATTGCCGGAAAGTGAACGGCAGTCCGTCCTAGAGCGCCTTGATGAACTAACCAGAAAACGGTTCAAGAGCCTGCTCAAGTACCCAAAGGACACGGCGGGCGGGACCATGTCCCTTGAGGTAGTCAGCCTTCCCGAATCGATGGACGTGGGGACCGCCATTGAAGAACTACGGAATATGCAGAAGCAGTTAGAGGAGATAAACTACGTCTACGTTACCGACGGAGATGGAAAGCTGGCGGGAGTATTGCCGTTGAGAAATATTGCCTTCCGCGACCCCGATATGTACCTGCGGGACGTCATGAACGAGGACGTGAAGACGGTATCTCCGGAATTCGATCGTGAGAAGGTAGCAAGGATATTTGACAAGTACGATTACATTGCGCTTCCCGTGGTAGATCACGCTGGGAGGTTGCTCGGCGTGATCACCTTTGATGATGTAATAGACATTCTGCGTCAAGAGAGCACCGAGGACATGCTGGAAATGGTGGGGATCAGCGGCGCGGCGGAGGAATCTATCTGGACCCCCTGGAGCACATCCGTAAAGCACAGGCTGCCGTGGCTGGTGGTGAACCTGGGGACGGCACTGTTAGCTGCTGTTGTGGTCGGCCTATTCGAAGACACGATTGCTCGGTTTGCCGTGCTCGCCGTGTTTATGCCCGTGATTGCGGGCCAGGGGGGAAATTCTGGAGCACAGACCGTTTCCATCCTCGTCCGGGGCATCGCCCTGGGTGAGATCGGTTTAGCGCAAAGCAAGAGGGCGCTGATCAAGGAGACGACGCTGGGGTTGGCTCACGGGCTGGTAATCGGTTTTATCGTCGCCGGTATTGCCTACGCCTGGACTGGCTCGGTCAAGATGGCATTGATCGTCGGTATTTCCATGATCTTGAGCATGGTCGTCGCTGGTATAGCTGGCGTGGTAATTCCACTGGGGTTGAGAAGGGTCGGGTATGACCCCGCCCTGTCCGCGACGATCTGGATGACGACGATCACGGACGTAGCGGGGTTTCTATTTCTCCTAGGACTTGGTGCCTGGCTGTTAACGTAGAGCACGGGGGAGCCCATCTAGTGGGATAGAGTAACCCGCCAAAAATTTTAAAATCACCCCTCGATGTAGTATAATATTTCGTAATAAATCCGTCTTTGGTGGGTTATGTAGATCTTAAACATATCGGCTATATCCATTTGATATATCTTTAATATGACTTTAGCGTCGACTTCATGCTCTAATTTTTGGGGAGGCGATATTATCAGTTCCTCTCAAAAGGTCAAGTACATCCGCAGCAGAATGGATAAACCAGATTGGGAGTTAGCGGAAGAGTTGGATGAAACAATATACTACGTTTGGTTGGTAAAAGAGGTAAAACGAAATCCAAATTTGCAGAGAAAGCGGGGCCACATAAGGCAGTATAATACAAATCAAGAAATTTCTTAGTTCGGTTAGAATTGGAGAGATGGTTATATAGATTCCGGGTCAATAGATCTTCTAGGTTGTCAGGGAGAAGGTATCGCTGTAGCCGCCTGTCTGAAATATTGGCTAACCAACTTATTATCGGGTTAGAGCGGGGCAATCGGGTCTCCGGAATTTACCGGTCGCCGTATCTCGCTGTCCCACCAGTTACCGCCCTCTTTACCCTGGAGCTCGATTTTCTCCTGGTGCGTTTTTCGGGACTTTTCAGGAGGGGGTAGGATGGAAGGAAGTAAAGTATTATCTTTCTTGGTCTTTTCACTCCTAGCAGTTGGTCTGATCGTCGGGATATCTTTGCCCGGATTTTCTGCGGCCGACGCGCCAAAAACCGAGATATCCGATACCGTCATCGAGAGGATGCTCACCTTTATCCACAGCGCGGCGGAGCTCGTCGGTAAGGGCCTAGTCAACTTGATTAACGTGATCTCCGGGGTCAACGTGGATGAGCTGGAACAACCACTTGGCTACCTAGGCATTTTGACCGCCTCTCTTATCTTGTTTGGCGCCATCAAGGCAGCGCAGAAGATCGTCTGGTTTTTTGTCCTGCTGGGCTGGGGCCTCATTATAGTCAGGATAGTGCTCGAGGCGCTGGACAACGCGCCGTCCGTCTAAGGACTTCCCCGGTGCTGGTCGGGGAGCCGGCAATGAAGGAGACTGAGGCGGTGACGTTTCCTTTTTAACTTTTCGTTGTTGAACCCGGGCTGTCTCATTACAATTGGGTAAACATATCGCGGAGATGAACGACCATGAACGTCTATAGAGGGTTTCTTCTTTACCTGATTATGCTGGGGGCATTTTTTGCTATTGACATGACCTGGTTGGGGGTCGTTGCCCGCGGGTTTTACCGTAACCAGCTCGGCCCACTCATGGCCGACTCGGTAAACTGGCTTGCAGCGATCATTTTCTATTTGCTGTTTATCGTCGGCGTTTTGCTATTTGTCGTCAACCCGGCTCTGGATGAGGGGTCCCTGTGGCGGGCTGTGGGTATGGGGATACTGTTTGGGGTTATCACCTACTCCACTTACGACCTGACTAACCTCTCTACCCTGCAGGGGTGGCCGCTCAAGATGACGATAGTGGATATAATCTGGGGCGGCGTCCTGTCTGCCAGTATTTCCGTGGTTGGCTACCTTGTGTATAACGCGTTGTGGGGTTAGATAGTCCTCCCGGAAAAGGGAGGAGAAGAGTCACTTTCGCTCAAAATCTGCTCGGGGGAATACTATGCTAACAGATAAAAAGATCTTAATCACCGGCGTTCGGAACAAACGTTCAGCCGCGTACTGGATATTGCAGGAGGTCCTCGACCAGGGTGCGGACGTCGTCCTGACGACTCCTGACCTGGAGAGGACGGAGAAGGTCGTGGATAGGTTACCGGAGTCGCCACCCGTCTGGTACCTGGACGTGACCGAAACCGATTCTATAGAGGAGACCAAGGAGAAGCTGAAAGACAGGTGGGGAACCCTGGACGGGTTGGTCCACTCTATCGCTTACGCCGACAGGGATTGCATCAATTCCGATTTCTTCCAGGCCGACAGGGAACAGATACTGGAAGGCTTTGATATTTCCAGTTTTTCCCTCTTCACCCTGGCAAAGGAGTTCAGCGGACTTATGGGTGATTCGGGCAGCATCGTCTCCTTAAGCTTCGAGACCGATAAAGTATGGCCGCCTTATGGCTGGATGAATTTCTTCAAGATCGCCCTGGAGTACCTAAGCAGGATGATCGCGGTCGGGCTCGGGCAACAGGGTATTCGGGCTAACGTAATATCTGCGGGAACGATGAAGACCCTCTCTGCCAGGGGAATACCAGGTTTTTCCGAGATGGCTAACGAGTACGAGAAGGCGGCGCCGTTGGACTGGGACAGCAGCGACTCTCAGAAGTTCGTCGCCGACGCGTGCGGCTGGCTGTTGTCCGATGATTCTGAGATGGTTACCGGAGAAGTCATTCACGTTGACGGGGGGATGAACGCCAGGTCCGGTTTTGTTATCCAGGATTGACTTTGTTTGAAAGTAATGCCGCCTCTCAGTATACTAAGTTGAAATTTGTAGAGATTTTAGTCAGTGTGACGAACAGATATTACTACCAAATATTAGGAGGTAAAAATGGCGAAAGTATGGGTCGATCAGGACACATGTATTAGTGATGAGATCTGCGCGTCCATGTATCCCGAAATTTTTGAGATGCGCGACGATAACAAGGCTCACGTAATTGAAGGGAAGGAAGAGCTAGAGGGAGAGGAGCTGGAGCAGGCCAAGGAAGCCGCCGATACCTGTCCGGTAGCGGCAATTCACGTAGAAGAATAGATAGCGACAAGAAAGAGGGCCGGCACAAGTCCAGCCCTCTTTTGCTTTTTCAGGACCGAGCGAGGGCCAGAATTGGGAGAACCTTTAGGGCCGAACCCCGTCAAGTTGTTTGTCGGCTTGATATTTAACCCCTCCGTCGACGTCGACGGGGTCCAGGACTTACTCGCAAGTAAGATTGGGGAAGTTGACGGGGAGAGTCCGACCTTTTCTTTCGATCACACCGATTACTATAGCGAAGAGATGGGCGGGGGCCTGAAGAGGAAGTTCTTCTCCTTTGCCGCTCTTGAAGACCCGGGGTGCCTCGCCGACAGGAAGCTGTTGACCAACGAAATCGAAGGTAGGTTTGCCGGGCTCTCGAGGGCGAAAGTTCCCAGGCCTATCAACCTGGATCCCGGCTACGTTTGGTTGTCGAAGTTAGTTCTGGCGACGACGAAAAACTACTTCCACCGGGTCTACATCGGTAAGGGGATTTACGCTGAGGTGACGTTACGGTTTCAAGGGGGCCGGTTTGTCCCGTTGCCGTGGACCTATCCAGACTATAGGTCTTCCGAGTACAGGAACTATTTCAACCGGCTTCGGGATAGCTACAAAGATCAACTGGGGAACGTCTAACCTTCATTACGGTACTCTCTGCAAAATCCGTTTCACCCGGTTATTATCAATATACGAGGTGTCTGTATAATGCGAACTGAGTACAATTTTGAGAGCTTCGCCGAAACACCTGAATATCGCCGTCTGAACAGGGAGATGATATCCGGCTGGATTGCGATGATGAAGGAGGCGGGCGAGAAGAGGATAGAACGTGTGCTGGATATCGCGACGGGAATCGGGACCATGATCCGAATATTCCTCGAGGAGCTGCCGGAAGAGCTCAACCACCCACAGGTAATTTGCCTTGATAAATCTCAGGGAGCACTTGATAAGGCGAGGGGAAGACTTGGCAGCGCGGTGAGTTCGCTTAAGACGGTTCACGCCACGGCCCAGGAGATGAACATGAAGGGGGGCGATGTATCCCTCGTCCTCTGGGGTAATGGAATCCACAACCTCTCCAAACCGGACCAACGGGAATCCGTAAAGCGGATAGCGGATGTGCTCGCCAGCGGAGGGTGGTTCTTCTTCAACACCGCGTTTTACGAGAATTCGAGACCGGAGGAGACCCTGTCCTTTTACAGGTATCAGGTCAAACAGGCCGTAAAGATCCTCAGGGAGAGGGGAGTGGACAGAGACAGAGGGGGGAGTCGTGCTGAGGCTGCAAAGTATCACCCCCGCGCCTACTATAGGAAGCTGGGGGAGGACGCCGGCCTTAAGATAAAGGACGCCGGCGAGATGACCGCCCCTCTTTACAGGGGAGCGTGGGAGGCCATCAGCAGCTTTAGAAATTACGCGTCGGGGGCGCTCCATGGCTACCCGATAGGGGAAGCACAGTCCGCCCTGCGAGAGGCCGTCGCTCCATCTCTGGAAAAATACGGCCAGGAAGACGAAGAGGGGAACCTCTACATCCCGCGTAGATGGCTCGCCGTGGCGGCGAAGAAGGTAGGCTGACCAATGTTCGGGATAACCCTCAGGGGTTCAACCCCGAAGCTTGTGCCACCTGGAACCGGCTTTTGAACAGCTTTCTCTCTCTAGTTTCTTCAGCCTCTCGTAAAGTTTTTCCTCGTCCGAACTGATCAGGACGCGGCTGTTCTTTTGAGTCTGTTGGTCTGAATCTATGATCGAAGTGTCCGCGTCCAGGCCGATCTTTTCGAAGCCCCGGGGGACGTGACTCGCGCCTTCGACCAGGGACTCGTAACTCAATAGTATGCTCTGGTCTATGTTTTCGTAAGCTGCGATGAGGGCGTTTGCGTTTTTCGTCCACGAAACGGGAAATTCTGCGATACCCCGCTTGAACAGGCTGGCCTTTACGTTGGCCGGGTTGCGGAATACGCCGATCATCTTTATCTCTTCGGCTATGTGCCGGTAGAAGAAGAGAGCTGGCACGCGGACCAGCTTTAGTCCGCTCCATCCGCGTTCCTGGTTTAGCCTGCGGACGACCTTGTTCATCTTTTCCGTGTTTTCTTTGGTCATCGCCTCCTTCATAAGCAGCTTGGACACTTCCTTGCCCAGCGACATCTCGTAATATCCGCCCTGGTTGTACTTGTCGCCTTCAAAGTCGCTGGGAAAGTGAACGCCGGCGCTCTCGACGAGTTGACATACCAGCGACGTACCGCTACGGGGGTGCCCGGCCACTATTACGGATTTCTTCAGCGCGATAGGATTTGTCATTTTTGTTCTCGGTAAACCTCCCGGTGACCGTTTGTAGGTGGTAAACGTCTATTGGATAGAACTAGAAGCAGTAAGAAGTTGTTAAAATCTGGTGCCGAGGGCGGGATTTGAACCCGCACGGATGTAAAATATCCACATGGACCTGAACCATGCGCGTCTGCCGGTTCCGCCACCTCGGCATGATGGCAACTAATTATAGATAAGGCTACCCCGTCAGTCAAGATTGGACGTGGTGGCTACCTTCCTCTCCTCGTCCCCTGTAATCTCGATCCTGACGTCTACCCTGTCCTCCGGAAGAATTCCCTCGGCCCGTTCGGCCCACTCTATGGCAACTACTCCCCTGGGGTCTACGATGTACTCGTCCAGCCCGGCTTCGATCAGCTCCCCGCTACTGCCCAGCCGGAACAGGTCGATGTGGTGCAGGGGGTATTTCCCCTCGTACTCGCGAAGCAGGATGTAGGAAGGTGAGACGACCCTACGTTCGACCCCGATTTCCTCCGCCATACCCTTGACCAGGGTGGTCTTCCCGGCCGCAAGGGGACCGTAAAGGCAGTATAGTCTGTTTACCCCGAAGCGCTGGACTACCTTACCCCCGATCTCTCTGGTCTCCTCGGCGCTGTGAGAAACGTACTCGACCACGGATTACTCCCTCAGGGCAATTCCCATTTCTTCCAGCCTGTCGTTGATGCCCTCCATGATTTCGTTGACCTCCTCGTCGTTCAGGGTCCCCTCCTGGCTCCTGAACGTCAGCTCGTAGGTGAGGCTTACCTTGCCCGCTTCTATCTGGTCACCCTCGTAGCGATCGTACAGGTACGCCTTTTCGACAGTAGGCTGGTCCAGTATGACCCCTCTGATCCCCTTTTCTTGAATCGAATCCGGGACGACGAGGGATAGGTCCCGTTTGGACGCCGGATATTTAGGGAGTGGGGTATAGGATCGCTCTAAGTCGGATTTCTCCACGATCAGGTCGAAGTTTAACTCCCCTAGGTATACCCTGTTGGGGAGGTCAAATTTCTCCGCGGTGGTTGGAGAAAGTTCGCCGGCAAATCCCAGGTATTCGCCATCGACTAAAATCTCTGCCTCCTGGCCGGGGTGAAGGAAATCTCTTTCGCCCCGATTGAACGAATAGCTTCCTACCTTCATGTAATCCAGGAAGTCCTCCACGACCCCCTTAAGGTCCCAGAAGTTAAAGTCCTGTCTTCCGTCTATTCCCTCGTACCGGCGGCCGGTTAAAAGTATCCCCACCTTGCTGGTTTCATCCGGCTTGCCGTCTCCCTCCCTAAAGACGTGGGCCAGTTCGAACAGGCTGATCGATTCCACGCCCTCGGCGAAGTTCCGTTCGGCGTGTTCGACCAGGTTCGAGGAGATATCTCCCCGCAAGGAGGCCCTGTTCTTCCCCATGGGGTTCTTCAAGGATACGAGCTCGCGTTCTTCTAGCTGGGTCTCCGCCGCAAACCCCGGGCTAATTGCTTCGAACAACCCGAGCCCCGTCAGGCATCTCTTCGCCCGATCCCTGAGGGTTTCCTCTTTGGAGGTATACAGGTCTATCTTGCCGGAACTGGGGGGCGTGGCCGGTATCCTGTCGTAACCGTGTATCCGGGCAATTTCTTCTATGAGGTCTATCTCCCTGGTTATATCCACCCTCGCGGAGGAGACTTCGACCTCGAAGGCCCCCTCTTCCTCGTTAAACTCCGTCACGTTAAGCCCCAACCCGGAAAGAATATCTTCGATCTCCGCGTTGTCCAGGTCTATGCCCAGCAGTGATTCTGCCCTCTCCTTACGAAGCCTCATTTCTTGCTTCTCCGCGGGCCTGGGGTAACTGTCGAGAAGTTCGGCCACGTCCCCCACCGCGCTCTGGCCTGAGAGAATTTCGGCAGTGCGGTCGAGAGCGTATACCGTGTTTGCAGGGTCCATGCCCTTTTCGAAGCGACGCGAGGCTTCTGTTGCCATTCCCAGTACCTGAGATGACTTCCTTATCCTCGACTGGCTGAAGCAGGCCCCTTCCAACAGTATGTTCCTGCTCGTAGCGGTAACCTCGCTATTCTGACCACCCATAACTCCGGCGAGAGCGATCGGGGAGTCTCTGTCGGCGATGAGGAGGTTTTCCTCCGTCAGTTCCCTAGAGTCCCCGTCGAGGGTGATCAGCTCTTCCCCCGGGTGAGCCCGCCTGATGACGATTTCGTTTCCGGACAGGGTATCCAGGTCAAACGGGTGGAGTGGCTGACCCAGTTCAAACATTACGTAGTTGGTCGCATCCACTACGTTGTTCTTCGGCCTGCCCCCCACCTTAGCCAGCCTGTGCTGGATCCTTATCGGTGACGGGGTAATTGATATGTCGAGGAGGGCGCGCGCGCTATATCTCGGTGTGTCGTCAGGGTCCTCCACGTTTATGACCAGGTCCGAAGATACGGAGGGGTTGACCGATGGGTCCGGGGTGGTTAGCGTCAGGTCTTCCAGCGCGGCGACTTCCCGGCCCAGACCGATTATCGACAGGAGGTCGGGCCTGTTTGACGTTATCTCAAACGTGAGGAGGTAGTCGTCGTACTCCAGGGCGTCCGTCAACCTCTCACCGACCTCCAGGTCAAAGGGGTTCAGGATCCATATTCCCGAGGACTTCTCCTCCAGCCCCAGCTCCTCCTTGGAGCAGAGCATCCCCTTTGAGTCTTCTCCTTTGAATTTCGTCGGTTCTATCTCTTTGCCGTCCGGTGTCCTTCCGGGTGCTTTAAGGATGGGGACGAGGTCCCCCTCGTTAACGTTACTGGCTGCGGTGATGGTCGGGATGGTTTCGGTGCCGATGTCAACCGAGACGAGAGAAAGGTTTTCCGCGTTTGGGTGTGGACCGACCGTAACGACCTTTCCCACGTAAATTGGCGAGGGCTCCTCGAGATATTCTATCTCTTCCACCTCGGCGCCAGCCATAGTAAGTTTACGCGCGTGGTATTCGACGGCCTCTGCGGATATCTCGAGGTCAACGTAGTCGGCGAGCCAGCGATAAGAAAGCTTCATTGTTCCTCCCTATATTCCGAAATAAAACGATAAAAAAGGTCTTCCAACGTCCTGACCATGATAAGCGTAACCAAGCGTCAAGTCAAAGGGAAAGAGGCCCCCCAGCGTCTTCCCCGAGATCGTCACCTCAATGCCGCCCTCGTACTTAAAGTCGTCGAGGGTAAATTGGTCCAGGCTGTCCCAGGTATCCCCGGTGGCAACGAAGAACCCCTGGCGGACGTCGGAGATCAACGCCAGCGAACCCAGGTAATATGTTGCGTCCCTGAGGATTGGGAAATCTAGAGTCAGCTTGGAGAACAACTTGTAGTTACCGGGGTAGAGGTTCTTCTCCCAGCCCGTCAGCCCCAGGTCGGTGACCACGTAGTCCCCGAAGCTGTTCAGCTCGGTAAGCTCGAAGGCGAAAGGCCGGGGGATTTCACCGAAACCGACCCCCAGGGAGGTGTCTAGGTCAAGGTAGACGTTGGGGACCAGCCTGGTTCTCTCCGTGGCGGAAACACCTAGCTTGCTAAAGCCCTTGAGGCTTCCCTGGTAACTCGCCGAGAGAGACCAGTTGTCCTCGATTTCCCGGGAAAGGTCGCCCTTTATCCCGAACAGGTTGTACGTGGTATCCTCCTCGTCGTCGTGCACCCGCCCGTACTGGAGTTCCACCGTCTTGTCCTGGACCCAGTACTTGTACGGGTAGCCGGTATCGGGATTGGACCAGAACTTGTACTGGGCGCCCAGACCACCTTCGACGTGTAGGTCAGAAAGACTATCACCCTGGACCGCCACCTGGCCCGACAGTGTGACGTTCCTGTTTAAGTTGAATACCCCCTGCGCTACCCCGGGGCCGATTGCCCAGGTGGCTCTGTTAAGCTCACGTCCGGTCACCGTCCCCAGCCCGACCATGAGGAAGTAGGCGTCGAGCGGCAGTTTATTATCGCCAAATGAAACCTCGACTTCCCGGGGGTAGTGGTTGTTCAACCTATTGACGTCCATTACCTCCTGACCGGGGTCGATCGTGACCTTGACGACCTTCTCCGGTGTCGAGACCGATATCTCCTTCTGGTTCCCGTCCAGGTTTACGCTTCTTTCAACGGTCTCGCCGGATTCTAGCTCCAGCCTCAGGGTTGTCGGGGCGGTCAGGCTCCCATTTTTCAGGACCGTTACTCTGGTTTGGTACTCCCCCCGTGATTCCTTGACGCTCTCAAAACCGGCCACTCCGTAGTCCATGTACCCGTCAGTGTATAGCCATTCGTCGAAGAAGTCGTCCGGGAGTTCTTTCTCGGAAGTCGACGTGACGATCTCGGCGAACCGGACAGCATCGATGATGTCCCTGTTGTGCAGCTCGTAGGTCTCCCTGATGATCTCCGTCATTGCCTCCTCCCCTACGATGCTCTCCAGGGTCCTCAAGATTAAATAACCCTTTTTGTAGAGCCTGGTTTGCGTGGCGTTGCCGTACTCGACCTCGTCGATCGGTTTGATCACCGCTTCGTCAAATCCCTGGTCGTAGTTTAGGACGTACTGGAGTTCGAACATGTGCTTTCGGAGGTTGACGTATCCGAGCTGAGAACCGATCAAGTTGCTGATGAACCCGGGCCGTTCGAGCTGGAAGAGGTTCGGTTCGTCTTCGGAGTGGACGTCCTCGAAGTACCTCAGGGATAGGAACTCGGCAAACGCCTCGCTAAGCCAGTTTTGCGCATTGAGGTCTGCGCCGACTCCGATTCCGAACCACTGGTGAGCGATCTCGTGGGCGATTAGATATTCCGATAGTCTCTTTGTCAGGCCGTCGAGCAGGAGGTCCCCCTCCGTGAAGAAGGAGCTGCCCAGGACGATAGTTCCATCCGCTGCCATCCCGTAATATCCCGGGGATGGACCCTGGGCGAAGGTCAACCCCTCCCGGCGGTAAGCCCCAAACTCCTGGGAATAATAGGTCAATATCTCGTTCGCGTAGGAAGCGAGAACCCTGGCC
>JAGXLQ010000185.1 GCA_018334595.1 Candidatus Bipolaricaulota bacterium
AAAGGGAGTTTTCGGCACTTTTTCTCAACATTCTATCGGCCAGCGCTGAGACTACGGCGTCTTTGTACTCCCCGGGGGATACCTCCGTAGCGGCACAGGCCATCTGCAGCAGCTCCGTTTCGCTCTTATCGGAGTTAATCAGGCATTTTGTCCAGGCGTCGGAGGCACCCCTGCGGATCTCTTCCGTCCGTCCCTCTATCACCAAGTCTTTTACGTCCTTGGTGTCGACTTCCTTCCAGGCCAGTTTCCCGTAAGCCCTTCCCGCGGCCCTTCTCAGCCACCTGTCCTCCTCGACGCTTGTGGCAATCTCTTCAAGCTCTTCAACCGATAAATTCGGCGACATCTGCGTATAGTAGCGAATTGACAGCGCCGTGGCCGCCGCTTCCTTTATCAGGTCGCTCTCCGAGGTCGCAATTATCTCCTTTAAGTCTTCGGCGAAGTAGTAGTTGGGGTATATCGACCCCAGGGCGTCCGCCGCCGCAAGCCTTATCAGTTCCTCCGCCCCGCCTGTAGCAATCTCCTCCAGCTCCTCCATGGAGTAGCCGGAGACGTTGTTTAAGTTGAGGGCCAGGTAGAAGAGCCCCAGGGCCTTGCTCGAAGCCTCGCGTAGTTCGGGGGATTCCCCTGCGGCCGCCTGGCGCTCCAGTTCTTTTGTCTTCTTCTTGACTTCCTCCAGCGAGCTGATCTCCTTAACGTCCTCGTATTTCTTTACCAGCGCTGATTTAGCCGCGTTTCGCAGGTCCTCCGTCCTGGCGGTCCCTGCCGTCACCTTTAGTTCTTCGATCGAGATGTCCCGTTCCGCGTACAGCTTGATTAGGGCCTGCGAAGCTGCGGCCCGGACCTCGGTGATAAAATCCGAATTGGCTAAGATTTCCAGTTGGCTCTCCGAGTACCCCTGGGCGACCCCCGGGAGTATAACAGGTAGTGCAGCCAGCAAAAGGGCGACTAAGACGAACTTGCGTTTGGCCGACATGTTTTCCACCTCTTTGATGTCTTTCTGTTGCTTTGCGTCGCTACCAAATTTATTCTTCTCGGGCGGGCGATGCCGCTGATAAATGCCGTCTTACGACTTCAGCTAAAAGCTTAATTCCCTCGTTGATCTCGTCGGGCTGAAGGACGGAATAGCATAGCCGCATCGAGTTCTTCCCGCCGTCGTTCACGTAAAACCCACTACCGGGTACGAAGGCCACTTTGTTTTCCAGGGCGTCGAAGAGGAGTTCGTCCGTGTTGACCCCTTCAGGGAGCGTTACCCAGATGAAAAGGCCTCCTTCCGGCCTCGTCCAGGTAATTCGCTCGTCATCGGGAAAAAACCTCTCCAGTGCTTCCAGGATCACGTTCCTGTTCTGCCGGTAATGGCTGCGGGCCTGGGCCAGGTGTTCGCTCAGTTCGTGGTTCTGCATCCACTCTAACGCGATCCACTGCGTGGTGGTCGAGGTGCAGAGGTCCGTCGCCTGCTTAACCGTAACGAGTGCGTCGATTAAATTTTCCGGCCCAACTACCACTGCCAGCCTCATTCCCGCCGACAGGACCTTAGAGAGGGAGGACATCGTGATGACCCTCCCTTCGTTGTCGTAGGCGTTGATCGGCCTTTCCTCCTGGCCTTCAAACCTAAGGCCGAAGTAGGGGGTGTCCTCGATAATTAGCAGGTCGTACTCCATCGCTATTTTGACCAGTTTTTTTCTCTTCCTCCCGCTCATCGTCACCCCGGTCGGGTTCTGAAAGTCGGGGATGACGTAGACGAACTTGGCTTGCCGGCCTGTCCTTTCTACGCGCCTGATCTCCTCTTCCAAGACGTTCAAATTCATCCCGTCCGATTCCATTGGGACGCCGACGGACCTGGCCTGGAATAGTTGAAAGCTCTGGATGGCTCCCGCGTACGTCGGGAGGCCGCAGAACAGAACGTCTCCCGGGTCCAGAAACGCCTTGCTGACAAGATCTAGTGCCTGTTGTGAAGAGTTCGTGGCGATTATATTATCTAGTTTGATACTCCAACCGAAGTTCGACAGCCAATCGATCATCTCCTTTCTGAATTCAATGACCCCCTCGGTTATCCCGTACTGTAACGACTGTCGGTAGTTCTCGCCGATCTGCCTGCGAGCGGCCTCGGCCAGGTCTTCAAAGGGGAAGGTCTCCGGTTTGGGTAATCCCCCGGCAAAGGATATCACCCCGGGCTTTTTGGATATCTCGAGTATTTCGCGGATCGAAGACTTTCCCGTGTTTTTCGCCCGCTCCGATAAGAATGATCTCATAATACCCCTCCTAATTTATAAGAAAAGCGCCGAGAAAACAACGTAGCTTTCTGTGGCGATGAATCGACACCAGTTAAAGTTAAGTCCTTGTTTATAGTTAACCAAGGGCCTTATAGGGACACTAACGAGGTGTATACTGTGATATGCCCTACAAGACAATATATCCTGCCAACTTAACCACTGAGAAAGTAAGGCTCAAGCTTCTCAACAGCTTTATACGACAGTAACGCGTTAGATTACTGCAACTCGGTAAATGTATACTACACTGACGAGAAAAAGACAAAGTTCAGATCCTGGGATTCCTGGCGAATACGAAACTGGACCTCCGGTTCTGGTACGAGGCCGTATGGTGTTTTATGGTTGGCCATTCGGCAGACAAAGCTCACAAGCTATTGGGGACGAAAAGACATCAGAAAGTACTTCGTTCATACCAGACGATAAGAAAGGCACTACTTGACTACTCCCAGTCGAGCTGGGAGAGACAAGGACATTTACGAAACTGATGAAGTATTCTACGGCGGCGAGTAGGGCAACCTAACTCATCTTACCCCCCTTAACCAAAGATAAAAAGGATCGCAATGGTCCAATGGAAGGAAGGGTTAAGGTTAGTCCTCTAGCGAATTGATTAGACTACGCCGGTAGGCATCCACCGAACGCCACCAGCCTACCTCCTGGATCCGATTCTTGATCCCCTGGCCTACTTCACCCAACGACCATCCCCACTCCTTACGTTTATGGTCTCCCACTTTGAGGGTGTGTTCTACCAGATGTAACTTGTTCCATTCCCTAAGCAGGGGAACTACTTCTCCAAAGTTGGGGTTGACTTTCCTAAGAGAGGTAATAACCTAGAAAACAGATCAGTACATGGCGGACCCTGGCTGTCGAGCCGGAAATCCTGTCCCTGGACGAGTCTACGTCGGCTCTGAACGTCAGCGTGCAGACAAAGATACTGAAACTGCTGC
>JAGXLQ010000186.1 GCA_018334595.1 Candidatus Bipolaricaulota bacterium
ATATAGAGGGGGAACGTCAACCTAAAGAAGGGCTTCGTCCCGTAGTTCCCGTAGTTTTCAGCCGCAAGCTTGATGCTGGCAAAGGGACTATCCGCTACAACGGCGCTGATCTCGTCCGTCGTCAGGGCAGCCATCAAAGCCGCGGATGCACCTGTGGAAACCCCGAGAACCCCGAACGAATCGTCCCCGTATTCTTGTCTGGAAAACTCTATCCCCGCAAGGATGTCCCGGCTTTCAAAGTAGCCGAACCCCCACTTATCTCGCTCGCTCTCCCCCGTATTACGGGGGTCAAACAAAAGCAAGTCATACCCCCTTTCGTGTAGAGACGGGGAGAGGTTGAGGAAGTCCGCCTTCGTCCTCCCCTTACCTGGCGCCATGACGATACATTTTTTCGATGCGGCGTCGATGAACCAGCCCCTTATCGTGACCCCATCGCCGACGGCGTATTCAACCTCCTCATAGGTGAGCCCCATATCAGAGGGGGTTTTGTCCGAGATGTTTTCTTGATTAGAGTGGAAGACCTCTCTGGAAAGGTCTTTGCTGATCAAAAACCAGACCGTGCCCGCCCCGACGAGGAAAACTGTGGCCAGGGCGAGCAGGACCATCAGAAAGACCTTAAACGCGTTTACCCTCTTCCTATACTTCATGGCACCTCTACTGGGGTACTTTCACGCGGTTAGTCCACTTGAAACCTATCTCTTCTCTTTATCAACCCCGCACTTTCAGCCTATGCCCACTACACTATATCAAATGCGACACGAACTTGTCGAAACAAGAGCGCCTTCAATCAGAGGTAGCTAAATCTCCCGCCTGTATATCCTGTGGGCCCTGTCGAACTCCGTCACCCCGAATATCTCCATCTCCCTCAGGTTTTTGTGGTTCCTCTCCAGGGTCTCCAAAAGCGCCGCGTACATAATCACCGTAGCCCCTCTTCCCTGATATTCGGGGAGAATACCTATCCCGTTGGCGTCGGCCCAGGAGGTAAACCTGCGCTCCAGGATCAGATGAAGCCACCCGAGGGGCCATAACTTCCCCTTGGCCCTCCTCAGGCCAGCCACAATATTGGGGTAGACGAGGAGAAAGCCGATTAACCTATCACCCTCACGGCAAACTTCACCAGTTCGACGGAGCAGTCGTCCGTCAAGCTCAACAGCCTGTCGATAATCCTCGACATCTTCTGCTCGTTCATCGGATGGAAGAACCGTAGTTATCCAAACGACCTGTTAAACACTTCGCACAGAGAAGGTACGAGAAAGGACATGTCACCCCTTACCCCCCTCGAAGCTTTCGTAGCTCTTCACCCTCAGGCCCCTCTGCAGTTTTACTTTCTCTGCCGAGGGTAGAGGTTATCTACCATCTCCCTGTGCCCGTCGAGGTCAAGCGGGACTCTGGCGGAAAACGCATCCGCCAGTTTCCTGAGGCCCGCCCCCGCCAGCAGTCTGCCGTAATAGGGTGGGTTCCAGGGGGTACCCATTCCCGGACGCTTCCCGTACCGTCGACGAGGGCACCGTGACCGTCACCGGCCAGCAGCCCCATGGGGCCGATCATACTCTCCAATCCCCGGCTCCGCGCCCACTTGAAGGTTGCCTGAAAGAGCCTAACGGCCACCTCTTCGTCGTCAACGGATTCGAAGAAATAGAAGAAGGCAGTTTTCGTTCCGTGGTCCTCGTTGTAGGCCCTGACTCGATGACCATTTTCCACCCACCTACCTCACCACGGTTCTTTACCAGGAAGGCCCGGGCGTCAGAACCCCGGTCCCCGCAGAATGGGTGGGGGTCACGGTCAAGGTTAAATTCAGGTCGGACTTCCGCAGCGGGGGTCCAGCCCCCGTCCATCCCGCAATCTTCTCTCTCCCAGCTGGTGCTGAACCTGTCGGTGACGTTCTCGATTCAGCGGGTAGTTCCCTGCAAGAATAACTCCTATGAACAAGATAACGGCGGGGACCGGGGGGCGTTCTCCACGTAACCGGACCAGACAAGGACGGGCCCGACGCCTGCCAGGGCAGGGTTTATGCGCGCTACGTCCGTCAGGCAGAACAAGTACCAGGGGCGACGATAGTCCCAGCCCACGTACTAGGAGGGGTTGACCTCCTTACCTGCACCATCGCCGGGAGACTGGTCAAAGACCCTCTCCACGTTCAAGACGACGGCCGCCTTCGCCGGCATGTCCTCCGAATCCGAGTGGACCCACTCCTTCATTTCCTCAAAGGTCGGACCCGACGTGTAGATGTCGACCGCACCTTTGAGTTCGTAGGCGGTACTTTCCCCGGGGAGCCTTGCACTGACCGCCATGTAAGGGTTCTGCTCCAGGTTATACTTCGTCTTGTTAAAGTAGTTGTCGGCAAGCAGGAGCTTGTCCTCGTCGATCATTTTGCAGTAATACACGATATTTATGTTTGGGACTCCGTCAGAACAGGTACCTACGCGAACGTATTTTGCTTTATCCAAGACATCTCTTGCTTTCTCCGGTATCTCCATGATTGGAAATCATCCCCTAATAGTAATGTAATGTGTCATAACAGTAGTGAATAATAACAGCTGCTCTAAAATTAAACAATTTCCCGAGGACAAATCAAAAGAAAAAGTGTATAATTATTACGATCGGATAGCAGGGTTGGCCCCCTACTCCGGTCGAGAAGAAGTACGTTGCAGCCAAGATAGGTCCAAGGAGGAGGACATGGAAAAAATATTAAGATTCACAATGACGGGTATCGTTTTATTGCTGTTAGCTGTTGGCGGACAGACGTTAACGGCGTCAGGAGCGGAGGACATGATCGTAAAGAACGCGGAGGGGATCGAGGAAATCAAGACGAGGCTTGACAGTATAAGCGGGGAATTAAACGACCTCGAGGACGAAATCGCGAGCCTGACCCAGGCCTTAACCGACATGAAGGATGACTTCGCCGCGATAGAAACTCAGGTCGACCCCCTTCAGGAGAAAACAGCGGACCTAGAATTCAAACTCAAGGAGGAAGTCGGGAAGCTGTCCAGCCGGATAGGAGACCTGGAGAGAGATCGGGCGGCGGAGGTCATCGAGGTCAACGAGGAGAACTGGATGAAGTGGCAGGAAATGGCCGGCGGCCGGGTCTTCGGCGATTTTGCGCTACAGGTAAGCATAAAGCAGGTCGAGGGCTCTCCCGCCTACTACGGAATTCTGTTCAGGTATCAGGACGCCGCTAACTACTACCAGTTCTGGGTAAGCTCTTCC
>JAGXLQ010000187.1 GCA_018334595.1 Candidatus Bipolaricaulota bacterium
AGATTATTCATACCGGCAGAGGGCGTCGATATATCAGGGAATCGGGGCGGTCTATTCTTCGATGGGGGACCTGGAAAACTCACTGGAAAACTACAACAAGGCGCTTCAGATATATGAAAGGTTGAACGATTTGCAGGGGTTGGGCTCCTGCTACGCCCGGCTGGGAGCCGTAAGGGTTCAGCAGGGGGAATATGACACGGCAAAACCTTATTTCACCTCCGCACTGCGGTATCTAAAAGAATCGGGAAATACCCCAGACGTGGGATTCATCCACATCAATCTTGGCTACCTTTACACGCAACTGGGTAAAAACGAACAGGCGGCGGCAAGCCTTAACCAGGCACTTCAAGTCGCCGATAGGACCGACAATGAGTTAATGAAGGCCCTGACCTCACTATACTTGGGTGATATTGCCTTTTCCGGAGGAGACCTTTCCGCCGCCCTTTCACGCTATGAGGGCGCCAAAGATAGCCTGCCGGCACTGGGACTACCGCTCACGACGGCAAAGGTCTATACAAAAATTGGTGACGTACATCGGCAACAGGGAGATACAAAAGATGCGGGAGAAGCTTACCGGCAGGCAATCGCCTTCCTGGAAGATTCCAGGGAGAGGATGCAGGTGGGGGAGTTTAAACTGCTGTGGCCCAAATTGGGATTGGAGACCTATCACAAATACGTGCGCCTGCTCGTGGAGGAAGGTGATGATAAAACCGGGTTATATTTCGCAGAGCGCTGTAAGGCAAAAAACCTGGTTGATTTGATGGCAAGAGGGAGTACCGGGGTCGAGGACCAGGGCCCCTTGCACATTGTTCGTCGGGAAGAAGAACTCTACCGGGAGATATCCAGGCTGGAAGATCAACTGTACGAGGAGTGGAGAAAACCAGGGGGTAAACACAGAAAGAGTCGAATCCAAGATATCAAGGAGGTCATTTCTTACAAGAAGAATCAATACACCGACCTGTTGACGGATATGAAACTGGACGCCCCCCAATTTCTCTCTTTAAAGTCAGTACAACCGCAACAACTGCGCTTTGCCAATCAGTACCTCCGGGGAGAACTTTCCGGGGATGAAGTGATCGTGGAGTACCTTGTGACCGATAACGAGACGATAGCCTGGATCATCGGAGAAGAAGGAATTACGGGTACCGTGAGAATATCGCTATCGCGAGAGGAGTTGGTGGACTTAGTTACGGACTATCGGGAAACCCTTACGGATTCTCCACCACCGGAGAGCATGATGCTCGATCACCTGAAAGGGTTAAAGAAAGCGAAGGGACTTTACGAAAGCCTAATTGAGCCGATCGCCAACTACATCAACGGAAAAAAGCATCTCATCATCGTACCCTCCGACGTTCTCTTCTATCTTCCTTTCGAAGCCCTGTATCGTTGCCTCAGTTGTGAGGGGGAAGATCTCTTGGGGGGACACTACCTGATAGAGGATTACTCGATAAGCTACGCTCCCAGCATAGCTTCCCTGTACTGGCCATACCAGAGTCAAGATAACGGCGGGTACAGGTCAATTCTTGCCGTGGGGAACCCGACGGGAGATCTGTCCAGCGCCGAGGAAGAAGCGAAGGAAATCGCCAGCTTGTTTCCGACAAAAGACTTGCTCGTGAAGGAAGAAGGGACGGAGGAATCGGTTAAAGGTTTATTGTCCTCCCGCGATTACGACGTCGTTCACCTGTCGACACATGGTGTTTTCGATCGGGAGGTTCCCCTGCTCTCCCACTTGCTGTTTAAGGAGAGCCAACAAGAGGACGGCGTCCTCTATGCGAGAGAGATATTGGCTACGAATCTATCTTCACAATTAGTAGTCCTGTCTGCATGCCAGACTGCCCTGCCCTCAAAGCTGTCGCCACAGACGGCTGCACTGGTAATGGGAGACGAACTTCAAGGTCTTTCGCAAACACTCTTCGTGGCAGATGTCCCCTCGATGATACTAACTTTGTGGAACGTAGACGACCGATCTACGAGAGTGTTGATGGAAGAAATGTATCGCAACCTGGAAGGGGGTGGTTCTAAGGCGGAGAGTTTGAGGGAGGCAAAGCTTGCCTTGCTAAACGGAGGCAGTTATTATCATCCATACTTCTGGTCCCCTTTTATTCTTTACGGTGTCTGGAGATAAACCAGCCAATCATTTCCCGCTGACCCCTGGGGTCCTCAGCTAGGTTTGGCAAAGAGAATGAAGAATTGATTTCCTGTGATAAATCTTGTCTCAAACTGAACTTCCCCGCCCTTCAGCGCGGGGTTTATAAAAAACTATCTCAAACAAAAAGCTACCTTTTTCGAAAACTCGATACCCAGCATCCCTAAAAGGGCTCCCAATTTAGAGCTAGCATAAGAAAAGATAACATAGTTACTCACCAAACACTATTAAGAGTGATTTGATCTATTGACTTCTGGACAGAAATCAGCTGATTCATACCCAGGACAAGCTTCGGGGCATTTCGACAATTCCAGTTATCATTTCCAGTTCATCTTCAGTTTCCTCAAATGTAACCATTATGTCCCATTCTCGTCCTTCGTAGAAGGGCCGACAATTAAACATACCGTACCGTTTGTTGTGTATTCATATGAAAAAGGGGTCTCCTCCCCTAACAATAGAATAACTAAATTCTAAAAAAGGAGGAGGAAACCCCAATGACCGATGAAAGTATAGAGACAGAACAAGAGTTTAGCAAACCTTTGAACGAAATGTTGAAAAGTATGGTCAAAGAAAAGCTCGAAGCGGGTTGACACAACCCCGACACTCCATCTTAGGTGGAGAAAACGATTAACTCTTAACCCAACAAAAGAACCTAAAGCTGCAGATGTTATAAGAATGGTTGTATCTTTAAGGTCATCAGTTTATCTTCTCTACGAGACAGTCACTGCAATAAGCATCCCTGTACACTTTTCGTTTGAAAAGCTTACCTGGTATTTCCATTCGAAAGCCATTTCCTGGTCGAATAGCTCTTTTTTTCCGCACTCTGTACACATTATATGATTGCATGACAAGCAAATTGGGGCTGCTTTTCCAGTAATTCCAAATGTACTGGGCTTAGTTTCCTCTGTATGGAACCACCAAACTCTGGATCCACATTTTGGACAGTAATCTCTGCCTGGCCAGCGTACCATTATAGCCTCCTCTCTCAATGCTTATTATAGTTCCTAAATAAATCCCAGGATTCTGGTTAACTCAGGGCTATTTCG
>JAGXLQ010000029.1 GCA_018334595.1 Candidatus Bipolaricaulota bacterium
CATCCCACCCGTCAGCGGAGAGAGGAAAATCTAGCTCGAGCTTCCCCCCATGATAGAGCCCCCCTGATTGACTGAAAAGGCCAGCCAGACGGACCTCAGCTCTCACCCTCAGGTCCTCTCCCAGGTCAGTCCCCCAGTACGACTCCAACGATATACCTCCGGAGGATGAGCTCAAATTGGAATAGAAGGAGTTTTCCAGTCTCACTTCCAGCCCCCAGGAAAACCGGTCGGAGACGAAATCTATCTCCCCACCAGCACCTAATCTCGATGGGGGAAGCCAGGAAGGCCCTGTGGCGTCAAATCGGCCGAATAAGCTGGCCTGCCAATTTTTGCTTGACCTCCGATACTCTATCCTGGTCTCCAGGCGAGTTCTACTCTGAAACGATAGCGAAGCTTCGGTGGACAGATCCGGACCACCGTAGGCTAACTTGAACTCTTTCGTGGATAAATTTAGCGTGCCCTCCCAGGTCTGGGGGTCCCTGTACAGGGAGAGACCGAGCTTCTCCTCTCCTATCTTCCCAGAAAGCCGTAGATTATCGGACAGGAACTCGAAGGCAGCAGCAAGTCCGTCCAGCATTCCTTCTGAATAAAGGAAATCGCCTGTGCTCCCTATCCCCACTGCAAGCAGTGGGGTTTTACGGTCGCACTTAAAACAGGCGATTTCCAGTAACATCATTTGGTCACAAGTCGACCCTTGATTTGTATAGAGACCCATCCGATTCATCCCCGCAGCGAGCTGCAGGGTATTCTCGGTAACTCTTATAAAGGTGGAGCCCGAAGTCGTCTCCTGACGATAATTCCAGGCTGGAATAGAGGTGGGGGTTGACCCCCTTTACTATCGAGATGCTGAAGGGGAGGATACCTTCTCTGAAATAGTACCTCCCACCTGAACCCCTGACATAACCGGAGGGGGACATGAAGGAGATACTCCCTACCTCTACGGTTGAAATAGCGTCTCTAAACGTAAACTTCCCACCTCGCAAGCGGAGATCTCCAGGATTTAACTCTAATCTCCCGTTAACCCCGATATCCGTCTCGCCGGACAAGGCCCCGCCCCAGCGGAAATTAAGTGAGGAGCGGGTTAAGCCAGAACGAAAATTATTACTCCACTTCAAAGTCCCTGGCAAAATGGGATACAGGCTTCCGCCGACCTCCTCGGGGGGAGGAGGCAATAGATGAGTCTCTATCCTGATCGTCTTCTTTATTCTCTCATCACTTAGGGACAGAACGTTCAACGTCAAGTAACAGACCCCACCGGGCTCGGATTCCTCGGACACCGTTAGTTCTAGAACGACTATCTCGGACACACCCGGGTCTATGTCTACCTCCCTTGAGGGAGGACTTACATCTCCCCGGGATTTCGCGGAAACAGAGTAAATATCGGGATAATTGCCGCGATTTGTTATCCTTACTTCATAAGATACCTTACCGCCGGGCCAACCCTGTCCTCGTGTTGGTGCATCGACCGAGACCCCTCCACTCCTCTCAACGGATATCGAGACATGAGTGGACTCCAGGGTTCCCATCGATTCGTGAATTACGCTAACTTCCAGTTGGTAGGACCCCGCCGGGGTCGAACTGACGACGAAGTAACTCAGCAGTGACGTCACAGCCCTCTCGTCCCCTAAACAGATCCTGTCGGGGACATGCACTGCGCTAAACCCGGCAGGGGCAGATGTGGATAACCGGTAACATCCCGTGCTATCACCCTTTCCAATGACCTCTAAGGGCACCGTTGCCAGCCCCCCTGGCTCGACGGTCAACATCCGCCGCTGCGGGCGTACAGAGATCCTGTCTGATTCCGATCCGGTCTCCGCGCGGACGCTCAAAAATACTACGAATATTATAACTACCGCACTCAATGCACGCGTTACCACGCGGTACTTCCCAAGAAGGGGCATGCCTATCCTAAGACTATTCTGGCGATATCTCGACCGTGGTCTGGGTCCCCCACACGTATCGGTCGAGGTTGTTTACTATCAATAAGGCTTCGTAGCGCCCGGGCTCGTTGATACCGACAGGGACCCGATAGCTCGTCGAGCTATCGGGATAGATTATCTTCTTCCCGTTAAGATTGTTCCCGGTGGAACGGAGCTCTCCCTTCCGATCGTACAATTCGAGAGATACTACTGGCTCCAGCATCCGTTCTCCGGTATTTTTTACCTTAACCCTCAGGAAGTTCTCTCCCCCTCGTTTTTCTCGTTCCAAACCGAGTATTTTTACCATGCGCTCTCCGGACTCTCCGATGTTCGTTATCGTCTGTATCCCGTAACCGAAGGTCTGCTTTATGTGAAACTCAGAGGATTCCTCAATCCCCGTAGACGGCTCCACTATGACGTTAACCATGCTCCAGTAGGTACCAGCTAGGTCCTCGTTCTCCGGGACTCTAACTGTATAGGGAACCCGGATGGTCTCGCCTCCAGGAATCTCTACCGGTTTTGGGTCAACGTCGAGTGCAATCCATCCTGCGTTGGAACGGGGCAGGCTGCCCGCATCGGGATAGCGGGCAGCCCCGTCTCTGGTCAAAGTGTAGTCGGTCAGGTAGATACTTACGCGTTCCGCTGACCGACCCGTGTTTTTGACTTCGATGTAATCCCTGTATACCTCGCCCGGTGACAACTCCATGAGGTAGGTTAAGTCATCTACAGTTACTGCGCCGGACGCGGTTAACGTAAGGGAGAAGGCCAACACGATCGCCAAAAAGAGTAAGCTAAAATACTCCAGGGCGTGGCAACAATGGAACTTTTGGATAAGAGACATAGCTTTCCCTGTTTAGGTACTCGTACTTACCCATTTGTATTCCAACGTTAACTCAACAGTTTTTGGAGAGGTATCCCAATTAACATCTTGTACGATAAAATCTAGGCTTTCGTTAGTATGTTCTTTTTTCTCGGAAAACGTGATTAAATCTTTAAACTCCAATAGCTGATTCAAATCCACGCTATTCACCATACCAGCAATTCCATTGGTGTCAATGGTTAACGTAAGCCAGGATGGAATAGTGACTCCTACAATCCCAACCTGAACCTTACTTGAATCATCGTTCGTTTTAAAATCAAAACCATCAACAGTAACGGTATTCGTTTTACCTGGTTCTACTTCCAAATTAACGTTGTCTGGTACCGACATCTCTGTGGACGAAATTAGATCTACAGTTACAACTTGCGTAGTAGTATCAGAAGCTACTCCGGAAAATGATGGGATTGAAAGAAATACAACCAATAGCAATGGTAAGATGATTGCATAGTTATGTCTCATTGACATAGCCTCCTTGTTGTAATTTCCTGCCCGTGCCTCTTACGCGCAGGAACTTTTGTTTTTGTTTGGCGATTCCTTCATGCCTCCAAGCATCAGAGTCGCCAAAATTTACAGTTTTTTATCATTATATCGTCGATTCAATTCTTTTCAAGTGTTAAATGTTTAAAATTATAACTTTAATAGTTATTCCAGGCGGGGGGGTACCCTGAAAATGAAGCCGTTCTTATCATAGCAAGACCCAAATCTCACCAATTACAGGTAAATGGCAACAAAAAACCGATTACTAGGCCTCGGGTCTTCGTAATTTGTATTGCCTGAAAAAAGATATTAAAATCATATCGGATAAACCGAGGATTTCGACGATTTTTCAATTCCCGGACAGGAGTTATCATCTTATAGCTTATATGTACGAAGGACTAAGAAATTTTTCACCCCAAACCCTATAAAGGAGGGATAGTATAATGCGGCTCAATACAGTTAAACTATCGGTCGTCCTTGTTTTAGCCCTCAGTTTGATTAGTGTCGGAGCTCTAGCGAGCGCAGAACTTGGAACGAAAAAGAACCCCGTCCAATGGCTCTTCCCACCCTCAACAAACGCTACGGTCATTGAAGACGTGGCAAACGACATCGCCGAAGACCTTTACAACCTGACGGGCATATTCATTGAACCCCACGTGACAGCAGACTACGCAGCCCTAATCGAAGCGGTGAAGGCAGCCGATGGCGACACGATGGCCACGCCGACTACTGACCAGTATACCACGCTGTACGTGGAAACGGACGGAGGTGTACACCCAAGGCTAGCGGCGGTCAGGTACGGTTATCCATATTACTTCGCCAGCGTATATGCTCCAAGAGACGAGATGTCCTATCACCCAACAACCGAAGGGGCTTTGGAAGTTCTCGAAGGCAAGACCTGGATCTACAACGACCCAGGCAGCACGTCAGGATACGTAGTGCCAAAGGAGATATTCGATAATTACGGGATTGAAATCTCTGACAAGATCGAGAGTGGTGGACATACCGCCTCACTAATCGCCCTCCTGGAAGGTCGAGGAGACTTCGCCACATCATACGGTTCTCCTCCCACCCCACCAGACGGCGTATACTTTGACTGGGAATACGGTGACGATCCGGAGATCTGGATCTGGAACCACGCGCTGGACAAACTTTACCCCGAAGAACTAAGGGGCAAGATCTACGACACCCGTCAGGCTGCCGCGGACACGGGCATGTACGAATACTGGGAAGTCATTGAGAAGATCGGTGTCGTAGCCACTTTTGGACCTATGCCCAATGACGCTCTCACGTTCGTCAACGACTTCCCGAAAGAGATGGAGAACAAGATCGTGGACGCCGTTGTCGAACACATCAGGACCGAAGAGGGTTCGGCGCTCTGGGGCGACTCTAATTTCTACGAATGGACCGACGTAGAGAGAATATCCGACGATTACTACGACGGTTACAGAAAGTTGGTAGGGTATCCCGTCCCTGAAGACTAAAAAAGACAACCATTGTTCAGTAGAGGACCCAAGGACGTCCTTGGGTCCTCTACGTTTTCTCTTAAGACGAGGGGGATAATTTGGCCCAACTGGAGATTAAAAACCTAAAGAAGATCTACCCGCCAAACGTCGTAGCCTTGAAAGACATATCGTTCGAGGTCGAAAAAGGGGAGTTTTTGGTCGTCATCGGCCTATCCGGTTCGGGTAAATCGACTTTACTCAGATGCATCAACAGGTTAATAGAGCCGACGGAGGGGAGCATTAAATTCGAAGGGAGAGAAGTCACAACGGCTTCCAAGAAGGAACTGAGGGAAATACGCGAGGACATAGCGATGGTCTTCCAAAGGTTTAATTTAATTGAACGTTCCCTGGTTTTAACCAACGTTTTGACAGGCCAATTGGCCGAATTACCGCTCTGGCGCAGCTTGCTTGGCAGGTTTCCCAAGGAACTCAAGAACCGGGCGTACGAAAGACTGGAGACGGTAGGCATTCCTGAGCAAGCTCTTAAACGCGCCGATGAACTGAGCGGAGGACAGCAGCAGCGGGTTGGCATAGCCCGGGCGTTGATGCAGGACCCTAAGTTGCTACTGGCGGATGAGCCCGTATCAAGCCTGGACCCGGCCACCTCGGGAACAATTATGGACTACCTCGCAGAGATCAACAACCAGGGGAAGACGGTTATCACCAGCCTGCACTTTTTGGACCTTGTCAGAAAATATGGGACTAGAGCAATCGGCCTAAAGGACGGGAACATCGTCTACGATGGACACCCAAAGGATATCGACGACGAAAAGTTCAAGGAGGTCTTTGGTGAAGAGGCCGAGAAAGTTCACATTACCTGACTTCGTAGACGACGTAAAACCGTTCCTGCTGGATTGGCTTATCTGGGGCTACCTCGCCTACACGGTGATCTTCCTCCTCAACAGCTACTGGTATACTCAGTACGTCAACTGGTACGGCACATTAACCCTAAAACCTTGGGGGTGGGCGCTAACGATCATCGGGACGTTTTCCTGCGCCCTGTTGAGCGAAAAATTCGGCATCTCAGTCGGCCTCAAGACGATCAAGAGTGTAGAACGCCCACCCCAGAAGGCGTGGGCCTTGACTAACTGGGGGATCACCACCCTTGCCCTCGTCGTGTTTACCTTCTGGGTCGGTTGGCTTACAACCGATATGGAGATCGGGGTCATTGCCAGGAGGGCTCCCAAGACATTCCACCTCTGGTCGGGTCTATCCCACCCCGACTTCACTCACCTGATCAACATCGACCCTGAGCTGGAGGATACAATACTGGGAAGTTTGATAGATACCATCTTCATGGCTTATCTGGCCACGGTAATCGGCGGCATTCTTGCCGCTCCTCTCGGTTTTCTCGGTGCCCGGAACATTATGGGCGGAACCTGGTTCAGGAGGATAATTTTCTACATCACCCGGGCATTCTTCAACGTGGTCAGGTCGGTAGAAGCGCTGCTTTGGGCAATAATATTCGCAATCTGGATAGGATGGGGGCCTGCGGCCGGAACTTTTGCTCTGCTCATACACTCCATGGCCGCGCTAGCAAAGCTCTTTTCCGAACAGGTGGAGTCGATCAAGAAGGGTCCTATAGAGGCCGTACAGTCGACCGGAGCGTCCTTCTGGCAGACAGTTAGGTACGGAGCCGTCCCCCAGGTAGTACCACAGTATACCGCTTTTCTACTGTACAGATTGGACATTAACGTCAGGATGGCAACGGTAATTGCCCTGGTCGGTGGTGGTGGAATCGGACGGTTCTTCTTCTACTACAAAAGCCAGCTAGACTGGAATCAGGTTGGCGCAGTCACCATAATAATTGCTGCTGTCGTGTGGATTTTGGATTACATCAGCGGAAAGGCAAGGGAAAAGATAGTATGAATGACAACAACAAGATTCAAGGAAGAGGCCCCTGGCTATTCTTGCGGAACCTGGTCATCGCCGCACTCTTCCTGGCGGCGTTCGTCTACGCCCTCACCAGGATTAACCTCGACCTTACATTGCTGGTAAAGAACTTCTCTAGCACCGTTAAACTGTGGTCCGCATTTGCCAAACCGGACTGGTCGGTATTAGGGGAAGGTGTAACCCTGCTAATCAAGACGTTGTACATGGCGTTCATGGCGACGGCGCTGGCGCTCCCCTTTGCCATCGTCCTCTCCTTCCTGGGCGCTAAGAACTTGATGAACTCACCAATTGCGAGAGCTATATATACCTTCGTCAGAGGTTTTGCCAGCATAATCCGTTCTATCCAACCGATAATCTGGGCGATAATATTCGTAGTTTGGGTCCGGACCGGCCCCTTCCCCGGGGTGCTGGCGCTGTGGATTCACTCAGTCGCGGACATGACGAAACTATTCTCGGAGAGAGTTGAGAGCATCGACGTCGGTCCCATGGAGGCGATCGAGGCCACGGGAGCTGGCAGGACTCTGGTACTAATCTACGGGGTAATTCCGCAGATAATTAACCCCTACCTGTCCTTCACCCTCTATCGCCTGGACATTAACGTGCGGATGGCGACGATCATCGGTATCGTCGGCGGTGGGGGAATCGGGATGAGGCTTTACAGCTACATCAGGAAGTGGAACTTCCCCAAGGCCGTAGTAATGACCATTCTGATAATCATTATGGTATGGGGTATAGATTACCTTTCCAGCCGCCTGAGGGAGAGAATAGAGACGGGTGGAGGAGAAAAGACGGAGGGATTTTCGATCTGACACGACCAGGAAGGAGTTCTCTTGGGAGGCCAAAAGACCCCTCTCGGCCAACCCCCATGTAAGATTGAAATCAGGTTAACTCTGTAGCTTGGGATCGGTTATGTCCCTTACCCCGTCCCCAATCATGTTGAAGGAAAGTACCGTTATCAGAATCGCCGCACCGGGCAACAGGGAAAGCCAGGGGGCCATTATCAGGTGGTTTACGCCAGCCCGGACCATGTTGCCCCAGCTGGGGGTCGGGGGTGATACTCCGAGACCGATAAAGCTCAGATTGGCCTCGATCCTTATCGCGGTGGCGACCCATAGCGTCGCCATGACGATGATCTCCCCGAGGATGTTAGGGACTACGTGCCGGCCGAGTATCCTCACGGGGCTTGCACCGATCGCTTTGGCCGCCTCGATGTAACTCTCTTCCCTGATGGAAAGCGTGGGGCCATGAGCTATTCGGGCAAAACGGGGGGCCATAGCTACCCCAATGGCGATGACCAGCTTATCGAGACCGCTGCCCAGCACCGCCATAATGACCAGACCAAGCACCAGGGTGGGAAAGGACAGGCCAATGTCGACAATCCTCATTAACACCCCTTCGCCCCACCCACCTACGTAACCGGCGACCACTCCGGCGATCGACCCAACTACCATACCAAAGAGTACGGAGAAGAAGCCAACCAACAGTGAAATCCTGGACGCCCAGATGATCCGGGATAGGATGTCCCTCCCGTAGTTATCCGTACCAAAGAAGTGCTTACCGCCGGGTGTGTCGTACTGGTTCAATACGTCCTGCTTGACGGGAGAGTACGGAGATATCATCGGCGCGAGGAGCGCAATCAACCCGATTATCAACGTGAGAACGAGGCCGGCAACGGCGATCTTGTTCTTCCGGAAAGTGCGCCATATCTTCCGATTTTCTCCCATCCCGATCCTCCTAATCGTACCTTACCCGGGGGTCGATAATCCCGTAAGAGAGGTCCGTCATGAGGTTGATGACTAGTACGAGGGCGGCGTAGATCGTCAGCAGGGACTGCAGCGCCAGGTAGTCCCTCTGTTTCATCGCCATCACCATCAACTTGCCCAACCCGGGCCGACTGAACACTATTTCAGTCATGACCGAACTACCGATCAGGACTATCGAGTATACGCCAAGGACCGACAATATTGGGACCATTGCGTTCTTCAGCACGTGCCTATAGATAACTGCCCGCTCCTTCAACCCCTTGGACCTCGCCGTGGAAACGTAGTCCTGGCGCAGGATATTCAGGATAGATGACCGGGTCATCCGCGTTACGTATGCCGTCATGATGAGACCGAGAGTCAACCCCGGGAGAACTAGGTGATAAAGTAAGTCCAGAACGTTTCTCTGTTGTCCGCCACCAACAGTAGGGAGGAGGTTTAGCTGGATGGAGAACAACAGCATCAACAGTATGCCCAGGTAGAACGCGGGGATGGACAGCCCGGCGAGCGAAAGAATCCGCCCGAGGTAGTCAACGATGGTGTTGCGGTGGACGGCAGTAAGTATTCCCAGTGGGACCCCGAGGATAGAGCCCAACAACACGCCGGTGATGGTTAGTTCCAGGGTAAAAGGTAGGGCGTAGGCCACCTGCCCACCTATCGGTTTTCGTGAGATCAAAGATTTTCCCAGGTCGCCGCGCAGCAACCCGCTCAGATACTCCACGTACTGCTGCCACAGCGACTTGTCCAGCCCCATCTTAGTCCGCAGGTTCTCTATTGCCTCCCGGGACGCCTGCTGGCCAAGTACCGCCGTAGCCGGATCACCAGGCGCGACCCGGACGAGCAGAAAGACGAGCGACAGGACAACTAACAACGTCGGAATTGCCACCAAAAGTCGCCTTAAGATATAAGCGGTCATATTACCCCATAAGGAAAGGAGACAAAGAAGAAGGGAGGGTTACCCTCCCTTCTTCGTCTATCGACTTCCTTTACGGCCTATTGTTCCACCAGTTTAGTGTCCCACTTAATCTGTGGGGTAAGTGCAAGAGTCGATTGTAGGTCATAACCCCATTCCAGTCCTGGTTTCTTAGCGAAAGAGAAACCCAAAACCGTAATCGGATACGCGGCAACGTCTTCCAGGATCATCTCCTGCGCCTTCTTCCAGGTCCTCATCTGCTCGTCCGGGTCGGCTTCGACCCTGGCCTCGGTAATCAGCTCGTCGATCTGGTCGTAGTGAGAGAAGTTGGTGATTGCCGTATCCCTGGTCACGATGGAATCGGAGTGGTAGAACTGGGTTAAGATCGAGTTTGCCGTGGGGAACCTGGCACATACGTAAATGATTAGGGGGTTGACGTCGTCCCTGATCTGTGAGTGGTAGGCCGAGTGGTCGGTCTGCTTTATGTTGACGTCGACACCAACTTCTGCCAGCATCTGCTGAGCGACGACGAGCGTCTTGTTGTAGCTTTCCCGCTCGGTAATCACCACGTCCAGCTCAAATCCGTCCGGGTAGCCGGCTTCTTCCAGCAACTCTTTGGCCTTCTCTACGTCCTTGTCGTAGGCCAAACCGGCGTCCTCGACTTCCTCCTTGGTAAGACCACCGAGATAGTTTGGCGGAATGACAGAGTACAACGGCGTAGCTATAGCGCTTCCGTAAAAGTCGCTGATCGTTTTTCTGTCGAGCGCGTAGGCAATCGCCTGCCTGACCTTAAGTTCGTCCAGGGGGTCTCTGGTGAGGTTAAAGTGGAGCGTGACTGTCTCCCCGGGGCCGAAGACCACGGGTTCAACGTTCTTGTACTCCTCGACCTTCTCAATCCAGGCCTGCTTTCTTAGACCTTCAATCAGGTCTAGTTCGCCCGTCCTGAGGCCCGAGAGCCTGCTGCTGATGTCAGGCATGTATCGCCATACGACCTCTTCTAGAACAGGTTTACCGCGGAAGTAGTCCTCGTTACGAACAAAGACAGTCTTCTGGCCGGGTATATATTGATCAAACATGAATGGGCCGGTCCCGACGGGATGCGTGGTAAAGTCGTCCCCCAGTTCTTCAGCTGCCTTCTTGGAAACAATAAATCCACCGGAGTAATCAGCCACGAGCCCAAGCAACGAGGGAACGGGCTTGTCCAGTACCAGCTTTACGGTGTAATCGTCGACTGCCTTGACCTCCTGAACGTTGCTGTACGCCCCCGAATAAGCCGAAGCCTCCGGGTTGGCAGCCCTCTCGGGAC
>JAGXLQ010000188.1 GCA_018334595.1 Candidatus Bipolaricaulota bacterium
GGAGGGAAGACTTTCTTAAACCGGAGGTAATGTAGAGAAGTTAATCCCAGAGATCTACGTTAGAAACTTCCCGCAAGAGGAAATGAAAGTTGTAGGTTGAATTAAATCTTGATTAGTTATAATATTCACATTAACAGATCCAGTACCAGAGTTTTAAATACGTGAAAGCGAGTTAAAAGCTGGAAAACGCCTTTGGCTCGCTTTTTTGAAGTATCAAATAATAAAGATGGTGAAATATCGTGCACATATCTGGCTTAAACTTACGAAAACTAGAAAGAAGTCCAACTCACACAATAATAGAGGAAAAACCGCCTGGAGATTACGTCCTAATCCCGCTTAAGGACGGCTTTGGTTCTTCCCTTACTCCTCGGGTGAAAGCGGGCGACCGGGTGGAGGTGGGGCAGGTAATCGCAAGAGATGATGACCTAATATCGACTCCCATACATTCTAGTGTTTCCGGCACAGTATCGGACGTTTCATTTATTGACTACGTTCACGAGGAAACGCTGGCCGAGTTGCCTGACAGAATAACTGGAGTGCGGGTGGAAGTCGGCTCCCCGTCTCAGGCACCTGAGGGTGCAGAGGAGAAAGTTAACTGGGAAAAACTTACACCGAGTGAGATTAGAGGTGCGCTGTACAGAAATGGGGTCACCGCGTACGGCCAGACGGGAATTCCTTCGAGCCACCTGAGCTCGTTCTTTGGCCCTTCCGAAGTTTCCAACATTATCGTCAACGCTGTGAAGTCAGAACCGTTTACAAGCCACCGAGTTGATTTTGAAAGAGAGACGGCAGAATTTGAACGGGGCCTAGAAATACTTGCCAGGGGCTACCCTGAAGCGGCAGTCCACCTGGCTGTTGATGATGAGGCACAGAAGAATCTGGGTGGTCAGAGCTCAAGTCAGCGAATTGGGGTGCACTCAATTTCATCGGAGCATCCAAACGGGGTCTCTGAGATACTGGCGCAAAGGATTCTGGGTACGGACGAACTCGATAGTGGCGGGTACATGATGGACCATGGAATCCTCGCGATAGATGAGGTCGTGCCTCTGTATGCCTACAGGGCGGTTGTATTTGATCGCCCCACTTCCAAGACCCGGGTAAGTGTAGGTGGACCGGACGTCGCTGACGTAGTTTTCGAAGTTCCAGTCGGTTTTCCGATCGAGGAGATCGTCGACGAGGTTAGGGGGCACGACCCCGAAGTTGAAGTGATCCTTGGTGGACCGGTAACAGGGAGGAAAATGGGTTCTCTCGAAATGCCAGCTGGAAGGACCGTTTCTTCGCTTGTCTTTATGAAAGGACCGGAAAAAAGCGAGGTCTTATCCTGGATAAAGCCGGGATTGAGAAAGGAGTCCTTTAGTGGAGCTTTTCTATCGACATTGTTTCCCAGCTTGACGAGGGAAGTCGACTCCGGGCTTCACGGTGAGTTGAGACCGTGTATATCTTGTGGCTATTGTAGTGATGTGTGCCCTGTTGACATACTTCCGTATCAGATATATCATACTCACACCCACGAAATAGTCGACGAGGTAAATCGATTGCAGCCCCAACGATGCGTCGACTGTGGTCTTTGTTCTTACGTCTGCCCATCTAAACTACCCCTGTCGAAAGTTATGGGGGAAGCGAAGCGGGACCAGTCTACCGGGGTTAACAACTACGTGAAATACGAAAAGAATAAAGAAAGACTTGCGCCTTCCCGCCCGGAGGAATTATCTGATAATCGAGGTGAAGTGAGTTGAATTGGTGGAAGAAATCATTGAACGATCTTTCTGAATATACCGCGAGCCGTCCGTACTTACAGTATACGACAGAGGTCGTCGATACAATTGAAGCAATCATCTTTGCTCCGATCGAACGCAGTCAGGAAAGTCCTTTTTTGAGGGACTTCATCGACGTAAAGAGGTACATGGCTCTTGTCGTAATAGGAATTGCACCGGCAACTCTAGCTTCCATCTACTTCTACGGCTGGCGGGCGCTCGCGATGATCGTTGTCTCCTACGTTGCCGGAGGAATAGCCGAGGTTGGCTTTACCCTGGCGAGAAAGGAGGAGATAACTGAGGGGTTTCTGGTTACCGGTATTCTTTTTCCCCTTATCCTTCCCCCAACTACCCCCCTGTGGATGGTTGCTGTCGGGATAATATTCGGGGTTATCTTGGGTAAGGAGGTATTTGGAGGTACCGGATATAATATCTTTAACCCCGCCCTGGTTGGCCGTGTCTTTCTCACGGTTACTTTCCCGGTGACGATGTCCTCGAACTGGGTGGAGCCGATTACGGGGGGTTGGGGTGGATTAACGACATACGGTGTGGATACCGTTACGTCGGCTACGCCGCTGGGAGAATTTGCCAACGAAGGTACACTCGTCGGCCTTAGAGATCTATTTCTCGGGACTATACCGGGCAGCCTGGGGGAGTCTTCTGCCCTCTTACTTATAATTGGCGGCCTCTTCTTAATGGTTACGAGGATAGCTGACTGGCGCATCCCGCTTTCGTATCTTGGTTCAGTTGCCGCCTTCTCTTACCTGGGTACTTTTCTTTGGCCAAACCAGGTCGCACCACCCATTTTTCAACTACTTGCTGGTGGGTTGCTCTTCGGAGCTCTGTTCATGGCGACGGACCCGGTGACGGCGCCGACGACCAAGGGCGCAAAGTGGGTTTATGGCCTGTTTCTCGGTGTAATGACGGTATCCATCCGGGCTTTTTCGGGGTACCCAGAGGGCGTGATGTTCTCGATTCTCCTTATCAACATGTTCAGCCCGTTGATGGACGATATGGTGATGACTCACCGATATGGTCCGGTCCAGAAACCCTACAAATAGAGCACGGTGATACGATGAAAAAAGAGTTAATGATGGTCTCAGTGCTGTTGCTGGTTGCCACGATTAGCGCTGTTGTTCTGGGGCTGGTAAACGTAACCACCAAGCCGATCATTGAAAGGAACGAGGCGGAAGTCCTACGAAAGGCTGTGCTTCAATCTATGGAGATAGCATCGGAACCGGGAGGGATTGAGGAGGCCTTTAAGGACGAGGTTGAAACCAAAGAAATAAACGGACGGACGGTTTATTTGCGTTATGACGATGAGGGCGACCTGGAGAACGTCGCCTTTGAAGTCAGCGGGTCCGGGTTCCAGGGCCAGATTCAAGCGTTAATTGCCCTGAAACCTGATATGAAGCTTCTCCC
>JAGXLQ010000189.1 GCA_018334595.1 Candidatus Bipolaricaulota bacterium
GTCGTGAGAGATGATATGAATTAGTTCCTCGAGCTTTTTGTTGGTCGAATTCAGCCTCTCCGCCCTCTGTTTCAACCGCGCTTCCATATTCTTCTGCTCCGTTACGTCCTCGATTAAACACATTATCGCCGGACGCCCGCCAAAGTCGAGGTCGTAGAATTCCATCTCTGCGAAGAAAGTTGGCAGTCTCCTCGGTTCTATCTTCTGCTTTCTCAATCGGCGTCCGCCGTCACTTTTTAGAAATCCGAACAAGTTGTCTACGTCGTCGGAAGGTACAAAGCTCTGTATTTTTTCCTTCCGCGAAGAAATGTCTTCGATTCCAAGCATCATCTTGGCTTGGGGGTTACAATCAAATATCTCGCCGGAATCGGACGCAAACACGATTAGTCCGTCAGTTGAATGTTTAAAGAGGAGGTGATGGACGCCGCTGTGTTCCCTTAACATGTCCACATCTCTAGTTTTCATACGTTTTTGTTCAGACATAGTTATTACGAAGATTAAAGCAACTTATTCCCTTCCAGGTCAATTGGAAAATCGTTGCCGATAGCCGTGAGTTTTTCCTCCCTCTTTATCTCAAGACAATTTTCGTCGGTCTTTTCGATAACTCCCCGCTCTTCGAGATCGTTTATCGTCTGTATCACCGTCTTGTAAGAAACGCCGGAGAGTTCAGCAAGTTCGGTTCTAGAAACATCAATACCCAGATCTTTTTTCTCCAGAATAATTCTACTGATCCTCTGCTTGCTCCCGCTATGAAACGCCTCCACAAGTTTTAGCTGAAAAAACATTAATTCAGTGGAAACCGCAGCTAAAAAGCCGAACAAGACGCCGTAGTTTTTCCCGATGACATCGAACAGGTTGTTTCTCTCGATGAATCCAATACTGGTTTCCTCCAGGACGTTCGCATAACCAATATAGTTTTCCTTGTTAAATAGAGTGGGCACTCCCAGCAGTTCTCCCGGTCCAGATATCTTCAACGTCGTATTCTTTCCAGACCGGCTTCTGTGTGACAGCTTCACCTGTCCCTTTAATATCAGGTAGAGCCCGAGGCCGGGAGCCCCTTGTTGAAACAAACTATCGCCTTTCAAACAATCAAACCAGTTTATCCTGCGTTCAAGCTCGTCAATCTCTTCTTTGTGCAGGTGTTCAAAGATGGGGAAATGTTCTACCAGATTTATCCTCTCCTGTTCGCTCATAGGTCCCTTTCACTCCTTACGTATTTATTTGTGCACTTTTTATGTCCCTAAGGGTTGGTGGTGAATTATGAAAAAGGAGATTCGGTAATGTCTTCTATACCGTCCAGCAAGTCCTCCTGGAAGATCATTAGGTCTTGCCCGAAGTTTATCGCGCGGCGTATAGATGCCAACGATGCCCTCTGACAGATAGATTCTATATCCGCACCGACGAGGTTCTCCGTTTTCTTTGCCAGGACGTCTACATCCACGTCCTCCGCTAGGGGCCGACCCCGTAAATGGACCTGAAATATCTTTTTTCTCGACTCCACCGGTGGAGTCGAAAGCTTAATCTGCAGACCAAAACGCCCCTGACGCAACAGAGCCTTATCGATTATATCCGGTCTGTTTGTCGCACCTATGGCGACAACCCCGTGAAGGCTCTCCGTTCCGTCAAGCTCGACCAGTAATTGAGACACCACCCGCTCGTTTACCTGATTGCCACTACCCGACCCCCGGGAACGCGTCAAACTGTCAAGCTCATCGATAAACAGCACACAGGGCGAAGAACGTCGGGCTTTTTTAAAGGTTTTTGCAACACGATTCTCGGACTCTCCAACCCACCGGGACATCAATTGAGAAGCTTTTGTAGAGATAAAGTTTGCCTGACACTCGTTTGCTACTGCCTTTGCCAGCAAGGTCTTTCCCGTACCGGGGGGGCCGTAGAGGAGTACCCCCTTTGGCGGTACGGTTTTCGTCTCCTCGAACATATCTTTATGTTCCAACGGCCATTGCACTGCCTCTATCAACTGTTGTTTCACGTCATCCAAGCCACCCACGTCATCCCAGTTCACGTCCGGCACTTCGGTGAATACTTCTCGTAACGCTGAGGGACCGGTCTCCTTTAACGCAACCTGAAAATCGTCTTCCGTAACCGTCAGGTCTGAAAGAGAATCATATGGTATTTGCCCCGCACTGAAATCGATTTTCGGGAAAATCCGCCTTAACGCAGCCATGGCCGATTCCTTGGACAAAGACTCTAGATCAGCACCGACGTAACCGTGAGTCACGTTGGCAATTTCATTTAGGTCTACTTGGGGGCTTATCGGCATCGCTCTCGTATGGATTTTTAATATCTCAAATCGCTCGTCCTTATCCGGGATGCCGATTTCAATCTCTCGATCAAACCGCCCGGGCCGGCGCAAGGCAGGGTCGAGAGTAGACGAAATATTTGTTGCCCCAATTACTATAACTTGACCACGGGATTCCAAGCCATCCATCAACGACAGAAGTTGAGCGACGACGCGGCGTTCCACCTGCTTTTCCCCGCTGAGCTCTTCTCGTTTTGAGGCAATTGCATCTATTTCATCGATAAATATGATGCTGGGTGCTTCGCTCTCTGCATCCGAAAAAACTTTTCTCAACCTACCTTCGCTTTCCCCATAGTACTTTCCAATTATCTCCGGCCCCCCTATATGAAAGAAGGATGCGTTGACTTCATTCGCCAGCGCTCTTGCTAGAAGTGTCTTGCCGGTACCCGGAGGGCCATGAAGCAATACTCCCTTGGGCGGTTCGATCCCGAGTTTTTGGAAGAGATGAGGGAACTTTAGTGGAAGCTCCACCATTTCTCGAACACGGCGAATTTCATCCCCCAACCCGCCGATATCCTCGTAGGATATAGGTCCTTCACTAACCATTTCACCGCCATTGCCCTCTACAGTTAAAGAAGTAGTACTAACGATCAAACCGGGCTCCGCGGGGGATAGATCTACAACCGAAAAGACGATCGACTTTGCCCCGAAGAATTCTACCCTTACCTTGTCGTCCTTCGTTACCGGGTAGTTATTCAAAAACGAGAGGATAAATTTCTTGTCTTCGGCGTCGATCTCCACGCCAGAGGTTGTTTTCAAGCGAACCGAATTTGCGGGTGTAGACCTCCACTTGCTTACTTCCACCTGCTTATCAATTCCCGCCCCCGCGTTATTTCTTATCAGACCGTCG
>JAGXLQ010000030.1 GCA_018334595.1 Candidatus Bipolaricaulota bacterium
GCAATTCCCAGAAAGTATAATCTTCCGGTACCTGTATTCTTCTCCAGATAGTTGGATTAAAGTCCTTCAACTCAATTTTGAAAATGTATGCAGTTGAAAATTCTTGACTCATGTGTAACACCTTAATAATTAAATATGGGTCTTGTAGGTCTTTTTCTTCTCTGTTTCGGGTGTTTTCGTTATAAAGTTTCCCGCGTCGTGCTCCATGGCTTCTTCTAGCGTGGCCCGTGTGCCTTCTATTCGAGAGGATAGACAGTTTCTTGAGTAGTAAGCGGAGATAGAAGTAGATTAGGGTTAACGGTTGAATGTTTGGTCCCATCATAAACCCAGTGGACCTATTTGCTTTGCTCGTCTGGGGAATAAAGTTATCCCATCGAGATCAGATCTCGGTAGTGTTTGGGTATTATAAGGTCCCATTGTTGTTTTTCTCTCTATTTGCGTTCTCTGGTCACCCCATGATAGCACAGTATGCAGACTTTCCAACTCGGTCATGGTTTTTTGATTGGTGCATTTGATGTGATATTGCCAACCTATTTCTTTGAGTAGCTACTCTCAATTTTTTTCACTGCTTCCGCGAATTTATTCAGCTCACCCTTCTCCGGTTCGAGGTTCAGTGCCGTTGACTGTTCCGGTGAACTCAAGAGGATTGTAACTACTCCGTGTTCGGGGTGATATTCGGCTCCGACTTCCAGGCTGTCGCCGACGAGTGTCAAGTCCAAAAGTCGTTCCGGCATTGCTATACCTCCATTGGTGAATGTTTGTAGTTTTCGCTTAGACGCTTTGTAAGTTAAATTATTATCGCGCTAATTTGATAAGCGTTTACTTGACCTGGGATGTTCGGGCACCGACGGGAAATTTACCCCGCGACATTGCCGACACCTTCGGTTTTCTCGATTTAGTGGCCGTCAGATTCACAACGATTTAGCCAATCATTTGAAAAACAACTTGGAGATCAGGCCTCTGCCTACGGCCTTGTTTGCCGCCCTCTTCGCCACGCGGCTTGGCTTGCCGCTTGAAACCTTGGAGACGTCGTTTGCAGTCCTTGCTGCCTTGTACAAAAGCCTTACGATACTGCCCACCGTAATCACCTCCGCGTGAAGTTTTTTCATAATAAAATATACACCTATTGTCTGGGTTTGCAAATAAGAGGAGGAAACTTGATGAGAAGTGCCATCTGATGATAGGGTGATTGAAAACCTGAAGGTGACCTACCCGCTGAGCCTAAACAGATGATAAGGGGGACGAGGTACCTCAATCCCCCTCTTCGGACCCCGAGAGTCGTTGGGCGGGGTTTAACTCCGCTCGTCGACCGAGAGACGATAAAGGGGGACCAGGTGTAAACAGCTACAACGTTATACGAATAAGAGGTAGACGCTGTAACCCATTAACACGACAAGGCCAAGGAGCACAACCTCCATGAAAAGGACCAATATACGGGGATATCCCTGTGCCTTTACCCAGTCAATTAACTTGCCCAGTACAGCGACGAGAAATGCCAGGATTAGTGTTGACCAATTGTTGGAAAGTAGTGAGACCATGAACGTTTCACCTCCGGTTACCACGCCAGAATCACTGGCGGGTGAAATTACATCCGTTTCACCGTTATTTCATCGATTTAAATTTGTACTAAGGTAAGCGATTGGTGGAAAGAGTGCAAGAACGATGGCTATTCCCTCGGTCTCGTGTTGAAATAATTTAGACAATACTGAAAGTTTACTATGAGCCGAAGGGAGGAAAATGAATCTATTTGATGCGATAAGGCGAAGAAGGTCGGTGAGAAAGTATTCGGGCGAAGAACTATCGGATGGAGAAATAGGCTGGATCGAAGGCCTGCTAGAAGGAGAAAGAACCTACCAGTCTGACGTGTCCGCCGGTGCAGCCCTTCTTCTGGAAGGAAAGCGCTTCCAGGAAGACCTCTCCGGGGTGGTCGCAAACTACGGGAAAGTTGAAGCGCCGCACTACCTGGTCTTAACCTCTGAGGGGACAAACAAGGGGTACGTGGAGATAGGGTATAGGTACGAGTACCTGGTTCTAGCACTTACCGCAACCGGGGTAGGGACATGCTGGATCGGCAAGGGGTTTGATGACGATGTCCTCGAGGATTACGTTTCGATCCCCCCTGGGCAGACATGCAACGCCCTGATCGCGTTCGGCCCCCCTGCCTCTGATCAAACTTTGGACGAGATAGAGAAACCACATAGGAGAAAGGCAGAAGATTTCGTCATAAACGGCGACGGGGATGCGTTGGGGGATGAAGTCCGGAGGATTGTCGACTGCCTGCGGCGGGCCCCATCATCCATAAACAGCCAGCCGTGGAGGGTCGGGATCGAGGATTATGCCATACACCTTTTCATGAGAAAAAGGAGTGGGATAACAAGGCGGTTTATCACTAGCCTGTCAGTCATGAACCGGATCGATTCCGGTATAGGTTTATGTCACCTGGAGGTAGCGGGGAAAAAAATATGGGGGGACTCTCTGATTGAAAACTTGTCCAAGCGGGACAGGGACGGGATGAGCTATATCGGTTCTCTGGTTTGTTCCCAGGGATGACCCTTTCGCCTGTTTACAAATCACTCGAACTGGGACATAATTTTAGAGAAAAGATTTTGTATCCTATCATCGGAGGCAATGATACATGAATCAAAAAAGATGGTTCGGCGCTATACTGATTGGGATCGGCGTACTGATAATCCTGGGGAACGTGGGCGTGCTGGAGAACTTCTGGAGCTATCTGGGGACTTACTGGCCAGTTCTTCTAATAGTTGCCGGATTGTTTAATATCGCAAACAATCCCGCCGGCAGAGTGGGTGGCTTTATCGTCGTCTTGGCCGGGACGTTGCTCTTGTTAAACAACTTGGATCAGGTTGAGATCTTCTCTTACGTTTCCTTCTGGCCAATAATATTGATCCTGGTCGGCCTGTGGTTTTTCTTCCGGGGTGGACGTGAACCCGCCGTCCTGGAAAAGGACAGGATAAACTCGGTTGCACTGTTTTCCGGAAACAGCAGCAGGGTTGTCTCCCAGGACTTTAAGGGGGGGAGTAACGTGTCCATGTTTGGCGGGTCCGAGATCGATCTTCGGGACGCACAGATAAAGAGCGGAGAGGCCAAGTTCGACCTATTCGCCATGTTCGGTGGTGCGGACGTTTACGTGCCCGAGGACTGGCGTCTGGTGGTAAAAGGAATTCCCCTGTTCGGCGGTTTGGACGACAAGACGGGATCTTCGTCTTCAGAGGAAATGGGTCCAACTCTAGTTATAAACTACCTGGTGATGTTTGGCGGAATAGACGTAAAAAACTAAATCCTCGTTATAGGTCATGCCTACACCAGTTAATTGACGTCGAAGGGGGATGATCGGTCTCACTCAGCAGGGTTGTAGTAGAATGCGAAGGGAATAGCGACGAGTACGGCTAGGGCGCCCAGGGAAAGGAGGGCCAAGTTGTACGATCCTGTTATCGAGAGTACAAACCCTATGGATAGCGGGCCGGCAACCCCCAGACCGTTTCCAATACCGTTCATTATCCCGGTGGCAGCACCGACCGAGCCCTCTACTGCCGTGCCCTGCAGCATGGCGAAGATCAATGGCACCGCCATGTTGTTGGCGAAAAAAATTGTTACCAGAAGGGTCAGGACGACCGCCCTGACGGGAGAGCCAAGCAGCGCGAGGAGGAGGAATAGTACCGGCTGGAGGAGGAGCGATAGGAGCACGATCCTTTTTCTGTTACCGGTCAAGTCACTGACCCAGGAAGAGATAAAGAGTCCGGCAAGCGCTCCCAGATAGGGGATAGTTGCGCTGTAGGCCATCTCGCCCATGCTGACGCCAGCCGCCTCAACCAGATATGTGGGAAGCCACAGGCTGACCCCCCACCAGATGCAGTTCATTCCCCAGAAGACAAGGACGACAAGCCTGAACTGACCGTCTGAAAAAAGAGATTTAGTCTTTTCGATGATGCTCAATCCGGAGAGCTTACCTTTCGGGTCAGGTTGATTGCTGCCACAATCCTCCGGGCTGTCCGCGAGGAAGATTAACACGGGAATGACCAGAACAAATCCCGTGGCGGCAACGACGTAGAAACTCGCCTGCCACGACGTCTGCAGGATGAGCGGGGCCAGTAACATCGGAGACAGAAGCGACCCAATAGGCCCACCGGCCAGGAATACCGAATTGGCCCTCGCCCTCTCTTTTACGGGAAACCACCCGACCACCACTTTGCTCGCGGTAGGAAATAATATCCCCTGTGACAGTCCGAGAAGTACCCTAGATAACAGAAATATCAGGTAGTTGCTACCGAAGAAGGCGGCGATCAAAAGCGAGGCCGACCAGGCCGCAGCGGCTACCGATAAGGATTTCTTGCTCCCGAACTGATCCACGTAGGGGCTGAAGAAGAGATTGGAAACCCCGTAACTCACCAGAAATATCCCCAGCAGCAGCCCTCCCAAATTCCCCTGTTGGGATAGCGTCCAGTTAAAGTCCTTTGAGATAAACGGCAGGGCGACAGATACCCCCATCCGGGCGAGGTAGCCCACCGTCGTCGCCGCGGCGAGGACAAGGAGTATCCCCAGCCGGTACCGACGCGTAAGTCCAACCTCAAGCTTTTTTAACAAGTTGATATTTATCACCAAATTAAGGGCCAAGCTCTAGTCAACGGATGACGGTCTTTCATCCTAACGTATTACCCCGTGCTTGTGAGTGAATCACTGGAGATAACTTTAATCGGGGACAACTATGAAGTAAAGGTTTAGACTGTACTCTATGCGAACTACATCTCTTCGGCTTCGACGGTGCTGACGAGTCGACTACCCGCGGTCGAATTTTGTCCTCCTTTTTTCCAATCGAGCTCGTCTAAGTGGCTCTTTTGAGTGAGGTGCGCCGTGCCGGCTGCGGAGGGAGGGAGAATAGGATTAAAGCCAATGCAGACTAACCGATAGAATCATAGCTGTCTTGTAGTTGCGGTCTAAGCGTAATCTCTTGTGGTTGTCATCAGATTATCATATCTGCAAGCTAAAAGAGTAACGTAATTGAGCCGGGCGGGCGGAATCATGCTCGGTACTAATAGCGGGGCGACCGGCAGTTATCAATCTATTTCGCGGTTGACCTCAATAGCAGGTCGAGATAGACGTATCCTTCATTACAATATGCCATTTCACATTGTGAGGTTCGGAAATCGATCCTTCTGTATGGGGTAAAGTGACTCGAAGGAATTAACCCCTCCCCGTTAGTATTGTCGCTGGAATCCCTACCTAAATCGTTGGGCGGGGTTAGGGTAAACGTGAATACCTGGATTATGTTAGCTGTGTTTATGATTCTCGGGTCGCTACCCCCTCCACCCAGGATTGTGACGGAGTACTAGGCGGGTTGAAGTCAAGCCTCGGTACGTTGAACAACGTCTGGGAAGCCTGCGTTCTCCTTGGAGTAGCTGGTTCACCCAGGTTCTCATCCCGCATGAGATAATTGCAGAATATTTGGGCCGGCGAGCGGCGCCAGGGGGTACCTTATCGCCCGGTTTGGGCGCTGTTACGCCGGGCGCTTTCTCCCCGGAACCCAATTGCCGTCTCGCTGGTTGGTGCGGGTGGGCCCGCAGTAGTACGGACCGCCTCCGCGTTTTTTGTACCCATCTCCGGTGGGCTTATCGCTCATCTCCTCAGAGGGTTTGTGAAAATCACCTAACGGGTTATATATATCCCCCCTGGTCCACCCGGTTGAGCTCGGGGTCTACCCGTGACCCTACAGTCTTCTCCGTTTTATAAAGAACCTTTTTGGCGATCGTATGAAAGTTGCTTACATGACATAGTCGCGAGTTTCAGACCCCCTTGATCGGTACCCGCCAATTTATATAATATAAATGAACGTTCATTCATTTACGGAGGTAGTTATGGGAAGAGAAGACGAGAAGTGCAGAAAAGAGACGATTCGGAAGGCGGCCACCCGGATTATTTCCCAGAAGGGTTACTTTCAGACACGTCCCAAGGAGATAGCTGAGGAGGCCGGAATATCTGTAGGGACGATCTATAACTACTACGAGAGCAAGCAGGAAATTCTAATTGACATCTTTCACGAGGAGTTTGCCGACAGGAGGGACCTCTACGAGAAGCTGTCCAGAGGCGACCTCCCCCTAATAGAGCAGATAAAGAAAATACTGGAAAGACACTTCTCCAGGCTGGCGCATCACAAGGAACTGATGGCGGTCATCATCCAGGAGAGGTTTAAACCCGGCAGCAAGCTGGGCAGGGAACTAAACAGAAGCTACAGCGAAGTAATCTACTACATCAAGACGCTGATCAAGCAGGCACTTGAGGACAACCAGATACGTGATTGCGACCCCTCGATCGTTGCCTCCGCGCTGTTTGGGGCCGTAGAATCTACGATCGCCTTCGGTATTCTGACGGAAGGCAACGGTGAAGACGAGATATTCAAGAAAGCTCCGGAGGAACTCGCGGAGTTCTTCTGGAACGGTATTAAGAAGACCGACAGAAAGGAGTGATGAAGTTGAGAAATAGAAGCGTACTTTTAGTTGCCGTCGTCGCGTTAACTTTTTTGTCCGCTACCGCGGCGGGCGGTCAGGTTCTGACCGAAACGCCGAGAATTTTGATAATTGACGAGTCCGATTCCTTCGAAGTTTCCATGAGGGTCCAGGGCTTGGTCGGCGGAATCAGAAGCAGGGAGGAAGTTGACCTGGACGTGGTTGCAAAGATGGTAGAGGTCGAGCATCCAACGGAGAATCCCGTTAAATTCGAGGTAGGGGAACCGTTTGACGGGGTCATAATTATCCCCGGCACCATCTCCTCGGGAAAGATTAACCAGGTCTGGATAGTTACCAGACCGTTCTCGACGATACCGGTTCGGATGAGGCTGGAGGTTAGTTCGATGATGGAGCAGCTCAAACTTGGGATTAACGAGGCGTTTGCCGGGCGGGCCGAGGGAGTTGGGGTAAATGACGACGTAATTCCCGCTTACTTCTCGACGCTCTTTTTGAAGGAGGGTGTACTTCGATGAATGCCGCCGGTCGCTGGGTGGCTGACAACCCATGGAAGGTCATAGCGCTAACGATTGTTGCCACCATAGCGTTTGGAATATTCATCCCAGGGATCGACATGGTGACGGAGTTCAGGGACTACCTGTCCCCGTCAAACGATGCGGTCAAGGCGACACGAGAGGCCGAAGATAAGTACGGGTCGGCAGCCTACGTACAGGTCAGCATTAAGCCCGAGGGCGAGATATTCGACAGGGAGGTCCTCGGCCGCATAAGGGGGCTGAGGGAAGAGATAAGCGGCCTGAAGGGCGTCAAGTCTGTTGAGGGTCCGCTCAACTCCCAGGTAATCGTCGGTGAGGAAAAGAGCATCATCGTCGGCCCCGCTGCCCCTGGCGGTAACGTGCCTGAAGATGAAACGGCGATGGAGGAGTTCAAAGAAAAGCTGCTGGAGAGCAAGCTCCTGCTGAACAGGGTCGTATCGGAGACCGGGGACGCGGCCGCGCTCTCTGTTGAATTCAACACGGACGTCAGCACCAAGGAACTGGCCGGAGAGATCAGGGAGATAGTCAAGGACTACGAGGGTCCGGAAGAGATCGAACTGGCCGGAGAGCCATATTTCAACTCCGCCTTCTCCCAGGCGATTACCGATGACCTGAAGATACTCCTCCCGCTCGTATTCCTGGCTATCGCGCTCGTACTGTACGTAACGTTCAGGAGCCCCCGCGGGGTCTTTCTCCCGCTTCTCGTCGTCGCGCTGAGTATTACCTGGACCGTAGGCCTGATGTCGATAACGGGCATTCCGTTTACGATGGTCTCGTTCATACTTCCCGTCATCCTCGCCGCCGTCGGCAGCGCCTACTCGATACACGTCCTTAACAAGTACTACGAGCTGACCGAGGACGACAGGTCGGAGAAGGAGACGATAGTAGAGACGATTTCGGCGATGTTCTCTCCGGTGACCATGACGGGGCTGACGACCGGCGCTGGCTTCCTTTCGTTAATCAGCGCCTTTCTCATTCCCGAGCGGCAGTTCGGGATATTTGCCGCCGTCGGCGTGGCTATTGCCGTTATTCTGTCGCTGACGCTGGTCCCGGCGGTACTGGCGCTGCTTCCGTTTCAACAGAAGAGGGAACTGCCCGGCTTCCTGTCCTTTACCGCCGGGCTATCGGACTCGTTCGTCGGCTTCTTCACGAGGACGGTTGTGAAAAGAAAGAAGGTAGTTGTCGCCCTGTTTATCGTAGTCCTCTTCGTCTTCGTCGCCGGCGCGTTCACGATGCAGCTGAACACCTCCTACACGGCGATAATCGGCAGGAACAGCTCGATCACGGACGGGATGGAGTCGATGGACCAGAACTTCGCCGGATCGCAGCAGCTGCTGGTGGAGATAGACACTGGTCGGAGCGACGGCTTAAAGGACCCAGAGGTCCTCAAGAAGATGGACGAGTTCCAGGACTGGCTGAAGACAAAGGACGGGCTAACGATAAACAAGACGGCGTCGATCGTGGAGATCGTCAAGGAGCTGAACCAGAAGTTTCATGAGGGAGACGAGGACTACTACCGGGTACCCGACGACCAGGGGTTGACATCGCAGCTACTGCTTCTGTTTAGCTTCCAGGGCGGTTCCCTGGGGCGGCTGGCAATGGGCGACTTCTCCGCCGGGGAGATAACGGGCCTCTACGATCAGGCGAAGAGCGCAAGAACAAACGAGCTGGTAGCAGAAATAGAGGAGTACCTGGACGACAACTTCCCCGAGGTCGAAGCGAGGATGGTTGGTAGCACCAGGGTGATGGAGGAGATGTCGAACAAGGTCGTCTCCAGCCAGGTGATAAGCCTGGTAACCTCGATCCTGGTCGCGGGCTTCATCGTCGGCCTTATCATGTGGTCCCCGACCGCGGGAATACTTAGTCTGATACCGCTGGTGTCGGCGGTATTGATCAACTTCGGGATAATGGGCTTCAGCGGCATACCGCTCAACATCGTGAACCTGATCGTAAGTTCGATAATGATCGGGATCGGGATCGACTACGCGATTCACCTGCTGGAGAGGTTCCAGGTCGAGTACGAAGGGTCGCGGGACGACGGTGAGATATTCTCTACAGTCCTGCGGACTACCGGCAAGGGAATACTGGCAAATGCCCTGGCGCTGGCGCTGGGCTTTGCCGTTATCGGGTTTTCTTCGTTCAGCTCGATTTCGACGGTGGGATTGCTTCTGGCAATGGCAATGATCGTCAGTATGGCGAGCACGTTTACAGCCATACCGGCGGTGCTGTTCCTGCTGAAACCGAAGGCACTGACGGGTGGAAACGAAGGTGAAACTGGTGAAATATGAAGTTAACGGTAATTAATTATGCGAGGTGAAAGAAGTGATTAATGGCGATAGAGGGGTTTCGATAACGTTGATTGCGGTGATCCTCGGTCTGTTGATCGCCATGGGGGTCGGGGCAATCGGCGCGGAAGAAATATCTGGGGACGAAGTTTTAGAGAACATGGACAGGCAGAGCGAGATCGTAACCCAGGGAGACATTACGTCCGTCCTGACGTTTAACAACGAGAACGCGGACGGGACAACTAACAGTCGCAAGTTTGGCGCCCTGGCGCACAAGAAGGAAGGAGAGTCGAACTACCAGCTTGTCTACTTCCTGGAACCGCAGTTCATCCGGGGATCAATATTCTTGAGCAAGGAGAACGAGGACGGGACGACCCGGATGTGGCTCTTTCTCCCCGCGCTGCAGCAGCCCAAGGAGCTCTCCGCTTCCAAGCAAGAGGGTAGTTTTGCCGGCAGCGCTCTCTCCTACGAGGAGATAGGCAGCTGGACTATGAGCACCGAGTTCAACGCGGAGATCGTCGAGGAGACGACGGTGGAAGTCGGGGATGAGACTTTTCCAGTCTACAAGCTGGACCTTACCCCCAAGGAAGGAGTCGAGGTTGACAACCCCGACAGGACCGTCTGGATTGCCAAGGAGAGCTGGCTACTGATGAAGTCAGAACAGTACGGCCCCGAGGGAGAGCTGAAGAAGACGATGGAGGTTAAGTCGGTGACCACGTTCGAAGGAAAGACCGTGACGAAGGAACTGACTACGGCCGACGTGGAGTCGGGCAAGTCGACGACGGTTATCTACGAGACGAGGGAAAGGCCACCTAAAGAGGTGCCGATGAGTACCTTTGCCCCCGAGCATTTGAGCGAATTTGACCCCGTCAAGTGGGGGCTGGCAGAAGAATAGAGAGCAAGGTAATTTCGTCGCAGCGAAGTTAAACAAGGGCCGGTTATTTCCGGCCCTTGTTTATTCCCTACCAGCCGGACGCTCATATCTCACCGTATTTGTCCACCTATTCTAATCAAATTTATAATATTAATCTTGATATTAATTATCTTAAACTTTAACTTGAAAAATATTAATATACACTGTAATATCATCTCATAAGTTAAACGTGGGAGCGTGATCTTACATGAACAGGAATATTGTTGGAAGCTGTCCAGTCTGCAGTTCGAAAATGATAGTAACAGAACTCGAGTGTCCTAACTGCCACACGAAGATAAGCGGGAAGTTCGAACTAGGGAAGTTTTCCTGGCTTACCCGTGAACAGCTCGAATT
>JAGXLQ010000031.1 GCA_018334595.1 Candidatus Bipolaricaulota bacterium
CGGATAAGTCCTTGCTTACCAGTCCCTGCTTTCAAGTTTAACCTAGTACTCCCGTAAAGTTTTAGCTGGGGGTTAGGCCGTCCAGTTTTGGTTGATGTTAACTAGGGCGTAAGGGTTAGTCAACCTCATCGGTCCCGTCCTCAAGTAATATTGGTTATCCCTGCCGGCTTTTCCGCGAACTACATCTACCCGGAAATCTAGAGTCTGAAGAGTATATTTTCCCTCTTGAATAGACCGATAGAAACGAATATGAGGAATACGGCTATCGGCGTGTTTGTTAGGAAGTTTGCTCCTATATGCAACGGGTTTATTACCCCGCCGATCAACTCCTTAAAAATCTCCAGTGAGTTCAACAGAGGTATGAAATAGGCATAAGACTGGAAGTTGATTCCTCCACTCATCGACAGGATTCCTGTCAGGACCACGACCATAAGTACGGGTGTTTGATATATATTGGCCTCCTTCTGGGTCCTGGAGAACGAACCTATGCTTATAACTAGCGCCGAAAGTATTGCGATAAGCGGGAGAACGGTTGCTAAGATGCTTCCGAATATCATCGGAGTGAGTTTGTCCAATGGGAGGTTTAAGCCAAATATCCTAAGGCCGTAAATTAGCCCTATCACGCTGGAGACTGCTGCGACCGTTCCGACTGAGAAGACTGTCAAAAACTTTCCCAGGACAATATCCCTCCGCGAAAGGGTGGACACTAGGAGCGTGGAGATGGTCTTCTTCTCCTTTTCCCCCGCCGTAATCTCGGCCCCAAGCCCCATTGCGGCGGTGATTATGGACAGAATAACGAAGTAGGGAAGCATCATCTCCAACATCTCTTGCCCGAGGGAGTTTTCCTCAGATTCCGTTGGTTTGACAGAAATACTCATGGGTTGTGATATATCCTCGTAGTCCACCCCCATCGAAGAAAGCCGTTGTTTGAGTGTCTCGGTCAGGTAAGACTCCAAGACCTGCTGGGTCCGGCTGAGCGCAATTTCTGATTCCTGATTGTACTTCCGGTACCTAAGATCTACATTGATTCCCGAAGGGCTCTTCTGGTCGGTTATCAAGAGGACGTCGCCGGATCGAGCAAATCCTTTCTCTCCCCCCTCGACCGTGGGATAGTAAGAGACTATAAGGTTATCCTTCTTGTCAAAACGCTTAGCTAAATCTAGCGTTTCTTCCCTGTTTACATAGACTATTCTGGATATGGTGTCGCTTCCTCCAGTCACGTTTTGCGTTGTAAAGTGAAAGATTACTCCCAGCATAGTGGGATAAAAGATCAACGGAAATATCAAGACAAGAATCGCGGTTCTCCTGTCCCTGACTGCCGTCAAAACCTCTTTTTTAAACAAAAGCCAGATATTTTTCATGTTTCTCCATTCACCACGTCAAAGAACAACGATTCGAGGTTGCTTGTCCCCGATTTCTTCATCAGTGCGGGCAGGCTCCCGTACGCCTTTATCTCCCCATCGAACAGTACCGCGATTTTATCACAGAGTTTTTCTGCCACGCTCATTATATGCGTGGAGAGGATTATGGTCTTACCATCCTCTTTAAACTCCTTGATGTAATCAGTCACCGTCTTTGACGTCATCAGATCAAGGCCTTGAGTTGGTTCATCGAATATTAAGATAGGTGGGTCGTGGATAATACTCCTTGCCAGGGAAAGTTTCTGCTTCATTCCGGTGGAAAGCTTGTCAGCCCTCCGGTCTCCAAAATCAGCCATGTCCAGAATGTCAAACACTTCTTCTATCCTCGAGTCGATCAGGCGCTGTTCCAGACCGTTTATCTTTGCGAAAAAGGTGAGTGTTTCTACAGGGGTTAGACGTTCGTACAGGCCCATTTCAGTGGCCAGATAACCGATTGACTGTCTGACCTGCAGGGGGTTCTTGCGAACGTCATTCCCGTTTACGACGGCGGTGCCGGAGGTGGGAGAAAGAATTGTGGAGATCATCCGCAGAGTTGTGGTCTTCCCCGCACCGTTTGGCCCGAGAATTCCCAGAACCTCTCCGGATTTCGCTTCGAGGTTCAACTTCTTTACGGCATCAATCGTTTCCTTTTTTCCTGCTTGAAACTTCTTGGTTAGGTCAACGGTTCTGACCTGTATCGAAGGTGAAGTCACTTTAGCTCTTTCCTGTTCAATTGCTCTGCTAGCCGGTTGGGTAGCTCTATACTTCCGTCCTTTTTTTGATTGTTTTCCAGAATTGCAACGAGCAGCCTGGAGGTGGCAAGCCCTGAACCATTCAGGGTGTGCATGAATTCTGGCTTGGCATCTGTTTCCGGGCGATATCTCATGTTCCCCCGCCGAGACTGAAAGTCCTCACAGTTACTGATGGAGGAGACCTCGTAATATTCCCCCTGGGTCGGTATCCAGACCTCCAGATCGACTGTCTTGCTCGACTGTTGGGCTAAGTCACACGTAGGGAGAGTAACCTTTCTGTAGTGTAGTTCGAGTTCTTGTAGGATTGATTCGGCATCGGTTATCAACTCTTCGAAGTGAGTGTAGGACTCCTCACCGCGAACGAACCTGAATAATTCTACCTTGTTAAACTGGTGGGTCCGTATGAGTCCTCTCTCCTCTTCGCCGTAACTTCCAGCTTCGCGTCGAAAACAGGTGGTAAAGGAGACAAACTTCTTTGGAAGATCGTTTCCGGACAAGATTTCATCACGGTAATAATTGGCGAGGATGCTCTCCGAGGTGGGGTTGAGATAGAGACCGTCCTTTTCGACGTGATAGAGGTCGTCTTCGAATTTTGGCAACTGCCCCGAGGTGTAGTATGACCTCTTGTTAGCAAGGTAGGGAGGAAAGACTGGCGTGTAGCTGTTTTCGTTGACCTGGTAGAAGAACATGAAGTTGATCAAAGCCATCTCAATGGCGGCTCCATCTCCATAGTAGAACGGAAATCTGGCTCCAGCTATTTTGGAGGCCTTGTCGAACTTGAACAAATCAAGTTCCTCTCCAAGTTCCAGGTGGTTTTTCAGTTCAAAGTCGAACTCCGGCCTCTCCCCGTATTCGTCGATGATTACCTTGTCTTCCTCATCGTCACTAACCGGAACGGAATCGTGAGGGAGGTTGGGTAGAACGTCAATCTCCTCTTGTAGTTCCCTTTCGACCTCGTTGAGCTCGTCCTCCAGCTCTTCGATTCTTTCGGACAGGCTGCCCATATTCTTTATTATCTCATTGGCGCGTTCGTGCTGTCCCTGCTTCTTCAAGGTGCCAATCTGCTGTGATGCTTCGTTCTTCTCGTGCTTGAGGTCTTCTACGGTGCCAATTAAATCCCGGCGACGTTCATCCAGTTCAAGTATTCTATCCAGCGTTATGGCTTCTTCCCTGTATTGGAGCTTCTTTTCCACTTCGTCGGGATGCTTTCTAATTCTGGAAATATCTAGCATCTAACTATCACCACTTTGGTTAACGTGAAGAAAGGGCTTCAACAATACCTTTGGCAAAATCGGGCAGGTCACCCGGGTGACGTGAGCTTATCAGGTTTTCATCCCTTACAATCGGTTTGTCCTCGTATTGGGCGCCGGCGTTTATCAAGTCATCCTTTATCGCTTGATACCCCGTAACCCTTTTCCCGGAAAGTATACCCGCCGATATAGGTACCCAGCCTGCATGGCAGATTATCGCTACCAGGCCACCGTCTTCATGGACCTTCCTGACCAAATCCGTTACTTCGTCCGAGCGGCGTAATTTGTCTGGTGAGCCTGTACCGCCGGGGATTACCACCCCATCGATGGATTCTAGTTCAATATCGCTTGGGGTATGCGTGGCCACGATTGGATAACCATGTTTGCTTTCATGCGTTCCAGTTTCCCTGGATACTACTACGGTCTCCACGCCTTCTTCCTCAAGTCGAATCTTCGGATACCAGCATTCAAGGTCTTCGTACCCGTCTTCTACAAGAAATACAACTCTCTTACCTTTGAGCGATTTCATGAAACCCCCCTGTTTTCTCGCGTGTGGTTGATCAATAGACTATAACTTTACGAAACCTATAATTCAAAGCTTGACGTCCGTTTAATGCTGATGATTTCTCCAGCGTACTTTAACTACCTGGCAAGTATCAATGTGATTTCTGCCCGACTACTCCTCTCGATCCTGTCCCCCCAGCCTAACCCCCGGTCCAGTCGAGTCCGGATACGTTTATCGGCTTGCCGCAGTTTGGACATAGTCCGTTTGCTATGTCGACCCTCAGGGCCCGTGGCCCCCTCCGGGTGATGATCTCGTGACCACAGTTCGGGCAACGCGTTGAATTGTCCCGTCCGACGTTGCCCAGATAGACGTAATCCATCCCTCTGGACTCCGCAATCTGTTTGGCTTCCGTCAACGTTTCTATCGGGGTCGGAGGAAGGTCTTTTACCCTGTAGGCAGGGTAAAACCGTAAGAAGTGGAGGGGTGTATCGGCCCCGGGGTTATTGGCGATCCAGTCTACCATCGTCTCGGTACTCTCTTTTGAATCCCCTATCTCGGGTACTATAAGGTCAGTGATTTCGACGTGTACTCCATTTCTATAGTACTCCATTATTGACGTGTAAACCGGTGCCAAGTCAGCTACGCCGGCAAACTCCTTCAGAAAGTCCTCGTCCCCGGATCCTTTAAAGTCGACGGTGACCGCGTCCAAAAAGGGGGCAATCCTTCTAACTGGCTCGGGATTAATGTAACCGTTGGTTACGAAGGTGTTGTACAGACCGTTTTCATGAGCGATCCGGGCGGTCTCGTAGGCGAGTTCGTAAAAGATCGTCGGTTCGGTATAGGTATAGCTTATTCCCTTCGCCCCTGCATCTTTTGCCTTGGTCACTATCTCCTCTGGAGAAATGGACCTTCCTGTCAAGTCCCCCTGACTGAGTTGCCAGTTCTGACAGTACTTGCACTTCCAGTTACACCCGGCGGTGCAGATCGAGTAAGTCTCCGTCCCCGGAGCGAAGTTGAATAACGGTTTCTTCTCGATGGGGTCAAGGTTAGCGGAAGTAAGGTTGTCGTAACTCAGGGAGTAAAGGGTTCCGTTTCTATTTTCCCTGACGCCGCAGATACCCCGTTCTCCTTCGTCTATCTCGCAATTCCAGGGACAGAGATTACAGCGTACCCTATCCCCGCCTATACCCTTGTAAAACATCGCTTCTTTCATAAAAACCTCCCCTCCGTAGTTGACTCTTAATTTGCTTCGCCCGCAAACCGTCCGTCCGCGGTCGTATCCCTAAGCTGATGGATTCGTTTCTCCAGCCATCCTTCCTTGGTCTGGCCGGGGTAATCAAAGGATGTCACGTACGGTTTAATGTCCAGTAGAGGAGTTCCATCAAGGAGGTCCACGTTTTCTATCTGCAGCACCGTGTTCTCGATGCCCAGAAGTTTGACTACGGAAAGTCCAATTTTGTTGGGACGAGCGGGACTCCTGGTAGCGAACAATCCGTGTTTTCGTCCGTCCATGTACGGTTTGACAAGTGGTTTGCTCTCTTTCGCCTGGTGAAAATGATATATCAAGATGATGTGGGAAAACCCTTCCAGGTCCGTCAGGAAGTCGCTGTATTCCGAGCGGACTTCCACTCTTCCCTTTACCCCGCGAGCACCGTCCGGCTGAATTGGGGTTCCTTCCGGACGCTTGTGCGGGGATCTGATTATCCCAATATGACGATATACGAAATCCTCCATTGTTTCTCTGAACCTCCCAAATGATCTCAAGCAATTATAAATTTCACCGACTAGACCAGAAAATTCAACTTGGCCCGGTCCGGCCCGATTGAAATAAATCTACTTTTCGTCATAATAAATTATGGAGGGTGAGTATTATCCAAAAAGAAGAAGAACTCTCGGCCTTGAAGAAGACATTTGGAATCCTCGCAGAAAAGGTTCCCCACCTGATAAAGGGGATCATCGACGGAGTCTACAACTCCGAGGAAAGTGAGAAATTGGCGGATAATACCGCAATTTTTTACAATAGATTAGTGGAATCGGGGATGGACGAAAACAAGGCGTTTGAATTGACTAGAGAATTTATGAAGAGCAGGGACGTCCGCAATATCGTTAAGGAGACGTTGGGCAAGGATAACCTCGTGGGGGATAAGATCCGTTCTACTTTCGATCGGGCTGGAGAGGAGTCCGGCGGGGAGGATTAAGGAGTTGCCTACCCGCTGGACGAAGATTTTCGGATAGGGGAGGTTGGCGATGAAGAAGCTGTTAATCCCGGCTACTTTTGTTCTAGTTCCTTTAATTTTGCTCGGTGGTCTTGCACCCCGGGCTTCCGCGCAGGAGGAAGACCCTACCCCTTTCTTAAACGGGTTGGCTTCATTTGTCCTGCCTGGGGCTGGACAATTCTTAAACGACGAAGGTGAAAAGGCAATTCAGCATTTCCTGATCATAGTTGGCATAGATACTGCCAATATCTTGTTGGCCAGAGGTGGGTTTTATTATTATACGCCTTACCCTCTTGGAATAGCGCACTTGGCGTGGTCGGCTTACAGCGCCTATGATGCCTACCAGGTTGCGAGGAGGGGAGGAGGAAATATATTTGGGTCCGGGTTAGAAGATTTTGACAGAGATCCGGTTAACCCCGATGAAGGAGTACTGTGGGCCGTGGAGAAGGAGGAAAACCTGCCTGGCTTTGGCGAACTCGCCCCGTACGAAACGGAACTGAGCTTGTCCCCTATAGACGAGTGAATTGCCGTCAAGCGAGGCGGCTTAAGTGAAGCTGGATTAGCCACCGAGATATAGCTTTTCCACCTCTGCGTTCTCCAATAGGTCGTTGCTATTGCCGGTGAATTTGTTCTTTCCCATTGCTAGGACGTAGCCTCTGCTGGAAAGCTTGAGCGCCTCTTTCGCGTTTTGTTCTACGATCAGAATTGCCACGCCCGTGTCGTTAATCTCCTTGATCTTATTCAGAATCATCTTTGCCAGGTTCGGCGCGAGGCCGGCGGTCGGTTCATCCAGTAGCAGAATTCGTGGACTGAGCATCATTGCCGCCCCCATTGCGACCATCTGCTGCTGTCCGCCTGATAGGTTACCGACGGTCTGCTTCTTTTTTTCGAGGAGGGCGGGAAAGATCTCGTATACCCTCTCTAACTCCCCCGAGTAGTCGTCCTTTCTGATGAATGCACCCATGTCAAGGTTTTCCTCTACCGTTAAGCTGGGAAATACATTTCTCTCCTGGGGGACATAACAAATGCCCTTGCGGACGACTTTATGTGGTGGAACGCCTGTAATGCTCTCCTCTAGAAGATCTACCCTTCCTTCCCAGGCTTCTACCATGCCGAAGATAGTCTTCATTAACGTGGATTTGCCGGAACCGTTCGGGCCGATAATGGAGACCATTTCCTCCTCTTTTACGTGTACGGAGACCTCGTGCAATATCTCAACCTTGCCGTAACCAGACACGATGTCTTCTGCCGCTAGCAAAGTCATTCTAACCCCCCAGGTACGCGTCCAGGACCTTTCTGTTCTTCTGAATTTCTACGGCGGTCCCCTCGGCAAGGACCTTACCATCGTTCATGACTATTATGGGGTCGCAGAGCTTCATGACCAGGTCCATGTCGTGTTCGATAAGGAAGAACGTCACTCCCTCTTCTCCTCTTAGCCTTTCGATGTAGCCGTTTAACTTTTTCATTAAGGTGGGGTTGACTCCCGCGCCCGGTTCGTCAAGAAGGATTATTTCCGGGTCCGTCATCATCGTTCTCCCGAACTCCAGGAGTTTTTTCTGCCCCCCAGAAAGGTTGCTTGCATATTCGTCCTTTAAATTGGGGATCTCCAAAAAATCCAGGACATACAGGGCCTTTTCTCTTATCTTTCTTTCCTGCCGCTTTACGGATCTTAGCCTGAACCAGGAGTTAAATAACGTTTCACCCATCTGGTCAAGAGGGGCCACCATCAGGTTGTCTATCACGGTCATCTTCCCGAGCTCCCTCGTTATCTGAAAAGTTCTTGATAGTCTGAGATGGGGCACCCGATGAGCGGGGAGCTGGTCGATTCTTGAACCGTTGAGCACTATTTTCCCCCCATCCGGCGAGTAAAACCCGCTTATCAGGTTAAAAACAGTTGTCTTTCCTGCACCGTTGGGGCCGATGAGACCGGTTATAGTATTGTTCTCTACCGCAAATGTGCATCCATCTACTGCCCTGATTCCACCAAAAGACTTTTCCAGGTTGATTACTTCTAACATCTCACTCACCCAAAATGTCGGATGCTGTCTTCTTTTCGCCGAGGACGCCTTCCGGTTTGACCATTACCACGAGCACGAGCAGCAGGCCTATCACTGCCAATCGAACTGCTCCAATCTGTATTCCCGTCGGGAGGACGTCGCTCAAGAACATCATTCCTTCCCAGACCCCCCTTATGGCGAGGGCGCCGAAGAGAACGCCGAGATTGTTTCCACTACCTCCAGCCATGACCATTACCCAGACCAGAAATGTTTCCATAGGCAGAAAGTGGTCTGGGGTAATAAAGTTAAAGAAATGTCCGAAAACGGCGCCGGCGAGTCCAAAGATCATGGAACCGAGGACCAGAACCTGCAGCTTGAAGGAGTTGACGTTCTTGCCAAACGCGACGGCCACTCGCTCGTCTTCCCGGATGGTCCTGAGCGCTCTACCCCAGGGAGAACGGACGGCCCTCTCCATGGCAAGGTAAAGCACCAGGAGCACGGCTATAGCGATCCCCAGGTAGAAGAGGCCGTAAAAGGACGCGGGGACCATGTCGTTGTAGGGTTTGATTACACCCATCCCGTACGGTCCTTTGGTGATGTGACGCTCCGTTACGATTACGAGACGGACTATCTCAGCAAAACCGATAGTTACGATTGCTAAATAATCCTCGCGAAGTCTGATTACGGGAAACCCAAGGATAAGGGCAAATATACCTGAAACCACGGTTGCGACGAGTAGCCCGACTGGAAACGGCAAGCCAAACCCTCCCAGATGATATTGGCTTGGCGCTCCAGTTATGAAAGCCGCGACGTAAGCTCCAACGGCAAAGAATCCGGCAACGCCAAAATTTACCAGGCCGGTAAATCCCCATTGGATGTTAAGTCCGATCGCCAGTATCCCGTAAACAATTGCATAGGTAAGAAAGAAAATGAGAAAACCTACCGAACCACTCATCATTGACCACCCCTACCGAATAGACCTGAGGGCTTAATTAAAAGCGTTATCGTCATGATGATGAAGGCGACTGCTGGCTTGTAAGTTGGGGTAATGAACCCGGCGGAGACCTCCTGTGATATTCCGATTATCATTCCGCCCGCTAGAGCGCCGTATGGGTTTCCAACCCCGCCGAGGATAACGGCGGCAAACAGAGGCAGCAACAACTTCCACCCCATAATTGGCACGAGTCGGGTATCGAGCGCGAGGAAGAACCCCGCAAAGCCCGCGGAAATAGAGGCGATTACCCATGTCCACATTATTACCCGTTCGGTATTAATGCCCCTGACTTTGGCCAGGTCAATGTTGTCCGCCGTCGCCCGCATTGCCTTTCCGATCTTCGTCTGGTCGAGGAATAGGTGCAATAGGAGCATTAGGATCAGGGATGCGGCAATAATCACGAACTGATTGGGGGTTATTCGTACGTTGAACGGGAGCAAGATTGCCCGCCTTATAGGTAGATCGTACCTCATAACGTCGCTTCCCCAGAGCAGACGAACGCTGCTCCGCAAAAAGAGTTCCAGGCCGATACCTACGACCATCATGCCGAACGGGCCTGTCCCCCTTTTTCGCAGGTGTTTGAACGTGATCTTATCTATGAGGATTGCCATAAGGGAGAGGAGCGGGAGGCTTACGAGTACGGCCAGGATTAAAGGGAGACCGACGTCGTTGAATAAGGTCATCGTGAGGTAAGCGCCGTAAACCAACATGGCGGCATAGCCAAAATAGAAGAAGTGTAAGATTCTCGATACGAGTGTAAGGCCAACGGCGCCGATAGAGATAACCGCGCCCATGAGTATCCCATTTACGATGAGTTGCATCTAATCACATCCATTTTCTACCCGTTAGCCTGATGGAGATATAAGAAAGAAGGAAGCTACCGAATGTAGCTTCCTTCTTTGGTCCGTTAGCTCTTATGACTATTCTTCTCCCCACCTTTCCTCGTATTCCTTCATTATTCCATGTTTGTCGAGGAAGTCCAATATATCAGTTGCCCCGATTTTCTCTTCTGTGACGAACTCTCCGTCCTTCACCCTCCAGACCATGAAGTCGTTTACCACGTCCCCAGTTTCGGTAAAGTCCACCGGTCCGGAGATTCCCTCGTAGTTTATTTCTTTTCCTTCGTTAAGGAGTTCCTTTCCGCGTTTGAAGGCATCCGGGTAAGAGACCTCCTCTCCCGGCGGGTTGGTTACTTCTCTCAAGTTGTCGCGGATCATCTCCGCCTTTTCTACACGGGAGGCGTCAAGGTAGTCTGGTCCGGCCTTCTGTATTGCCAGGGCGATCGCCATTGTTGCGTCATAAGCGTGTCTGGTCCAGACACCTACCCGCCTGTCGTATGTTTCTTCGTAGCTGTTAGCGAATTGATTTCTGTAATCCGTAGTCGGAGTGTGCAT
>JAGXLQ010000190.1 GCA_018334595.1 Candidatus Bipolaricaulota bacterium
GCAATATCCTGGAGGTAAATCAGGGTGCCTGCCACATGCTAGGCTACACCGAAGAGGAGCTCCTGGAAATGACCGCCGACGACCTCGTGCCGGAAGGGGGGTCTACCTTTCTCCCGGACCAGATAGAGGAAGCTACGCGGACTGGGGGCAAGCTGGAGACGGTACATCTGGACAAAGACGGGGCGGAGATACCTGTAGACTTGAGGGGAAAGATTCTTCCCGTGGACGGAGAAGAACGTGTCTTGATTAGCGTCCGCGATATTTCTGAACGTAAGAAGAGGGAGAAACGACTCAAGCAATACGAGATGGCCGTTGAGAGGTCGGGCGACCTCATGGCCGCGCTGGATGAAGACTATCGTTACCTCTTCGCCAACAGGGCCTACAGGAACATGTACGGCATGGGAAAGGAGGAAGTTCAGGAGAAGACTGTCGCAGACCTGCTGGGGCACGCGACCTTCCACAAGCGGGTAAAATCAAAGGTCGATAGATGTCTGGAGGGGGAAACCGTCGAGTACGAGATGTGGCGTAAACACCCCGAATTGGGCAACAGGTTGCTTGATATCATCTATTACCCGCTGAGGAGTGGAACAAAAATACATGGGTTCGTCGCCGTCATGCGAGACGTTACGGAACGAAAGAGATTTGAGGAAAAGTTAAGAGAAGCCAACCAGAGGCTGAAGGAGAGCAGGAAGAGGTATCAGAGCTATTTCGAGGAGCTGGGAGACGCCGTCTACATCACGAAGGTGTCAGACGGCGATGACCACGGGACCATCCTCGACGTGAACCCGACGGCGATTGACCAGACCGGATATTCACGCGACGAGTTACTGGATATGAAAATCTTCGACCTCGTGGTTAACAGCCCCGACGACCTCAGTTACAGGGAGATCGACGAGTTGTTGGATCAGGACAAACCGGTCAGTTTTACCGAGAAGAAGGTAAGCAAGTCGGGAGAGGAGTTCTGGACGGAAGTGGTCGTTACCTCGATAGAGCACGAAGGAGTCGACGCTACGCTGTCCATCAACCGGGACGTAACGGAGAAGATCCGGGCCCAGGAGGAGTTGGAAAGGGAGAGAAAACGGCTCAGAGAACTCCACAAAGCCGTAGACATTTTTCAATCATGTCAAACCGAAGAGGACCTGTACGAAGCGACGCTGCAGGTAACGGCAAACGTCCTGGAGTTCGACATAAGCATAATATTCGTCAGGCGGGAAGACAAATTGATCCCGGTTGCCTCAATGGGATTTCGGCTGAAGGACCTGCCGGTCTACGATATCACCGAGGGCCTTGTAGGCCAGACCATCCAGGAGGACAGGACGTTATGGGGCGAGGACGTGAGGGAGGTGGAGGGGGCTCAACCCGAGGACCCGGATTTAAGGTCCTTCCTCAGCGTCCCGATTGGAAACCTGGGGGTGTTCCAGGCGGGCGCGAGGCAGCCCGATGAGTTCACCCGTTCAGACGTCGAACTCACGGATATACTGGTGGGCCACCTGAACGAGGAAATTCAGCGGATAAGGTTGGAAAAAAAGCTCAAGGAGAAGGCAATTAGGGACCCTCTCACGGGCCTCTACAACAGAAGGTACCTCAACGAGACCCTGACAAAGGAAATTGAGCGGGGCGAGCGCTATACCCACCCCATATCATTTCTCATGATCGACATCAACAGGTTCAAGGAGATAAACGACACCTACTCTCACAACGTTGGCGACAGGGTCCTCGAAGATATTGGTAAGTTACTCAGAGAAAACGTCAGGGACACTGATACCGTCTTCCGCTACGGCGGAGACGAGTTCTTGATTATGATGCCGGAGACAAACGGGGAGATCGACACGACCGTGGATCGACTCAAGAGGGAGTTGAAGAAGTGGAACGAAAGTACAAATATCGTCGACTTTCCTATCACCCTGGCATTTGGGGTATCCTTCTGGAGGCCGGACAAGGGAACAGGAATAGAGGAAGTAATCCGGCTGGCTGACGAGAGAATGTACCGGGACAAGAAGAGGACCGGCTAGACAAGGGACGACCGTCAGATGAAAACCTATCCACGCTCAGGGTTCCCGCGGCCGCGCCCGCGGCCATGGCCCCTGCCAAACCCACGGCCCCGTTCGAGTTCCTTTATGTGAGGGCCCGTTTCTATGGAAATGGCCCGGGAATTTAGCAGGCTGTCAACTATCTTCTTCCTCCCCGAATAGAGCAGGCGCTGTATCGTACCCCGGGAGACCTTCATCCTCTCCGCCGCTTCCGATTGGTCCAGCCCCTCGTGATCACACAGCCGCATGGCCTCCAGCTCGTCGAGGTCTATCCCGGTGACGGACAGCTGGCTCAGCGGCAAGCCGGCGGGCTTGTACAGCTTCGGCCCCTCAAATTTTTTACACTCTCTTGGCTTTTTATTTCTTGGCATTATATATTAAATATATTAAAACTTGGGCCGTTACGCAATGCAACAAGCCCGTTTTTCTTTGCAAGAGACAGGAACAGCGATTATTCTTTTTGGTAACCGTGTCGAGAAAACAAACTATGAAAAAAACCAGAAATGCCGTCCTGATATCACTTATCGTCGTTACAATCGTACTAACGTTTTACCAGGTAGACAGGCGAGTAAGCTGGGACATACACAACAAACGCTATACGGTACTCGTTAGATATGGAGACGTGGACCGGGCCAGCCCAATCTTCGGCTCGGACCCCGGAGATCTTGCCGGAGAACTGGCGGACCACGGCGTAGAGTACGTTCTCTTCCGAATGGACCTCGCGAGTGAAGGTGAACCGCTCTTGCCCGACCTATCCACCCCGCTGGAAGAAAGGGGGCTAGGTGCCGGCCTGGAGGTAACTAAACTGCAGCTGGCGGGGCCGAAAGAGGTCGAGGTACTGTTCGACTTTCTTAACTCCTACTCCCCCGAACTCCTGGTGTTAAGGGCACTACCGCCTAACTCCGTGCCAGAAAAACTGAAGGAATGGATAGGGCAGAACGACCCGGTCCTGGGAGAGGTCGAATTTCGTCAGGACTCACTCACGGAAGAAGTTGCCCGGGAAACGGGATCAAAGTACATTAGGTTGCACCGAGTCTTCGA
>JAGXLQ010000032.1 GCA_018334595.1 Candidatus Bipolaricaulota bacterium
AAAGACGAGAGAGTTGCTGGAAGATGCAGATGTGCCACCGTTGCCGAAGGACGTAGAAAAAGAAATTGAAGGGATCATCGATGAGGCAAGTTTTCTGATTAACAAGAGCTAGAGAAAGGGCAGAAATAGATGGGGGTGCCGGAGTTTCGGCACCCCCATTTTTTCTCTTACGTTCCAGTTATGATCACAAACTTCCGCTAGTTATTCCTTCAGAATTGCAAGGTCGCCTACCTGTACGGAGAAATTGCCGATGATTTCTCCCCGGGATATCTTATCATAGACTCCGGTAACGATGACCTTGCCGCTCGGTTCATCCGTACTCGGGATGATTTCAATTATCGCTCCGGTGTTCGGGTCATTAACCTGAGTTGCGGGGTAAATAAAGAAGATATCGTCCTCGTTCAGACCGACTCCGGCACCGCACTCGATATCGATTCCGGCAAGAATCACGTTATCGTCACCCTCAATGCTTACAACCCTGCACTTCAAGCCGGAGGACTCACTCGGATCGGCAGCCGGTGTTTCCCCGTCCGTATCTTCAGACGTCTGTGAAATCGAAAATTCTTCCCGCTGGCCCAACAGAGTAGACGCAGAGCTGTTAAGCGTGGTAGTAAGTGAGGAATTCATCCTTGATAGTGCCTTCTCAACGGCATCGCCAACGACGCTGTCCTGAAACTGCTCCGTCCCAAATGTAATTTGCCCGACCCAGCTCGGAGGAGCAGAACCGGACGAAACTTGGAAGTTCGCCGGCCCGACCGGAAGAGGCGTCCAGGGTGGAACTGTATAAATATTGGCTGTATAGTTTCCAGATGTCAGAGGGCCCGGCGAGTTCCAGCTCCAGGTTACACACGGGTTCGACGGACTGCTGGTCCTGTAGTTAGAAAACATGGAGGGACCAATCGGTCCTGACGGTCCCGAGAACTGGACGGTCAACGCGGTGGGGGGAGATGGGTCGAGGTACCCAATTGTGATTACTTCTCCCTGGTAGTAAAGGTTTTTACTCGCCTTTAACCCTCCCGTACAGACGTTCTGGCTGGTCTGTGTCAGAGAGCTAACGATCGTCCCGAAGTTAAACGAGGCATCAGTCTGGCCCTCAGCGGTCGCCGAGACGGAATCGGCGGCAAGTATTTGACTGGTATAGGCGCTTATTATCCGGAAGGACAGGTCCACCCGTACGGTAGCACCGGTGACGGACAAGAAGCCAAGATCTATGCTGCTTTTGTCAACGTCTATCCCGGTTACGCTCCCCACGATCAGGGCGTCAGCTCCGGCAATACGGCTTGCCTGAGCAAGATCCGATGTATTTAAAGGATTGAACTGCTGTTCGAGAAGCACCGATTCGATCTGCTGGCGCTCGAGAACCTGAAATCCACCGTTGACGAGGTTCTGGACTACCAGATCGGAGACTCCGTTACTGACGTTGGCAAACCCGGAATTGCTCTTGTCGGTGAAACTGGTTACAGCGACCCTGATATCCTTTGCCGCCCCACCGGTAGCGGGAGGTACAATTGTTATATATCTCACGTAACTGTTGTTCCCTTCGTTTGATTCATTTATCTTGTCAAACGGATCGTCTGCAATTACCTCAACCTCGTGCTCACCGGCCTCCGCGGCCCAGGAAAACCCGACGGTCTCGCTCTCCCCTACGTCTAGGCCAAACGAGATGGCCTTGTGCTCTTGCCTAACCCCGTCCACGTATAGCCTTACGTAAAACCGGTCGGCATCAGAAGAACCCTGGTTCTGGACCGTTGCGTTAATCGAAACCCCTTCCCCGGGTGTGGGATTACTCGGGGAAAACGAAATATCGGTAATCATTAAATCTGGTTCTCCAAAGGCGTAGGCCGGACCGGCAAAAATCAGGCCGGCGAGGAAAATAAACACGGTGACGGAAATACCTATTGAATTTGTCTTCATCATTACTTCACCACCTCCACCCACATATTATATACCCTATTGAACCCGTTTCACAGTTTTATAGCACCTCGGGGGTAGGGACCAACCCCTCCATTCGTCTCGGGGTAGAATTCCCCCAAACGGTGGTGTTAATTTGACAAATCGTTCAATTTATACATAATGTAAATATAGAGCTACTGAAAAAAAACTTTGCAACTTTTTGGTGAACCTTTTTGTTTTTTAAAATGTGAGTTTCCGTAAACAGGAGGTACCGATTGCTGGTGCGTTCAAGGGGAGTCGTGTATTCCCCCTGGCGTTTTCAAACAATTCTTTCTTCTGGTAAAGACGTTTCCTCAACCAAGGCCGGCAAAGGGGTGGGATCCTTATGACCAGACTGGGCAAAATCGCTATTTATAGTTTACTTTTGATGACAATCGGCGGGTTGCTGTACGTGGGAATCTCTTTTAACGGACGCATAAATACCGTTTCAGGGACTGGTGAGTCTTTAGAGAAGCAGATATCCGAGGTAAAAAACGAGAACTCCGATCAATCGTCAACTTTGGCCTCGTTACAGGCGACACAGGAGGAAATCTCGGGGACATTACAGGGCCTGCAGGACTCCTTTAAGGACTTCGAGGCGAAGACGGAAGTCGTAACCGGAGACTGGAAGGAACAGATTGAAAGCTTACAGCAGAAGAGCAAGCAGCTGTCTGAACACGTCAATGACCTTGACGGCGACGTCTCAAGTGCGATGGAGACCCTTGCCAGCCTCGAGGAGACTTCCAACGGACTTACGGACACCACGGCAAAAATGAAGGATTCACTCGAGGAGACCAAAGACCAGCTTACCTCCCGGATAAGCGATCTGGAGGAATCAACGGAGGCGTTTCAGGAACGGTTTGAGGCGTTAAAAACCACGGTAAACGACGAATTTGCCCGGATGGAGAAGAGAACTGAGGAACTGGCAGGAATACTGGCAGACCACAGCAAAAAAGTAACGAGCCTTTCGCAAAAACTTGCGAAACTCGAGCCCTCAAACAAAGAACATGGGGAGTCAATTGCTAATTTACAGGGAGAACTCTCCCGGCTTCGGGACAGGCATTCCAGCCTGGCAGATGAGGTCAACGACACGGTGAAAGACCTGAAATCTATGTCCGAAGAAATGGACAGAATGAGGGCGGCTCTGACCAAGGTCCTGCAAAACAGATATGCTGAACTGGAGAGTCGGATCCAGAAGCTGGAAACACGCGACGATACTCTCGAGAAAAAGTTGAACGAGACGAGGACGGGCGTAAGCGCTGACGTTTCCGACTTGGAAAAGGAGATAAACGAGGACCTGGAAGAGCTGAAGAAGAAAGACGAGACCCTTAAAGATGAGATAGCCTCGATCGAGACGAAGGTAAGCAAGCTCGCCTCGAGAAATGATGACCTGGAACAAAAGATAACCGACGCTCACTCCAGCGCCAGCAGTGAAATAAGTACATTGAAGGAAGATGTTTCAAATCAGCTAACGAGCATGAATAAGAGGGACAAATCCTTAGAGGGCGATGTTGACGCCTTGACAAACAAGGTCGAGGACCTCGCCTCGAAAAACGATGACCTGAAGAAACAGATAGAGGAGACCAATTCGAGCGTTAAGGACGGTATCTCCAAGCTGGAAAAGGAAATATCGACTCAGGTATCCAGCTTGAAGGGAAACGATGACGACCTACAGGATGATATAGATACCGTTAAACAGAAACTGCTCGCCGAAATCGAGTCCATAAAGAAATCCCTGCAGGACAAGGAAAAGAAAGTTAGTTCCCTCGAAGGAAACGTATCTTCTCTCACCGACAAGGCGAAGGAAAACGAGTCCAAGATTTCTTCTCTCTCCGACGACCAGTCGAGTATTCAATCGGACGTCAAGGCCCTTAGCTCAGACCTATCTAGCTTCAAGAGCGACGTAAACAGCCAGCTCTCCGACCTGGAGAAGAGGGTAACGGACCTCGAACAGAAAATCTCCGACCTGCAAAATAAATACGATGAGATCGATAAGCATATTTCTGAGGAAGTGAAAAAGCTAACCCAGCGTGACCAAGACCTCGAGGATAAACTCAAGGGAATTACCTCCAAACTGAATGACCAGCGGGCGAGGTTTGCCGGTGCGGATAAAGATATGAAAGAAGACTTCAACAGCTTCGTCGACAAGGTCAGCGACAGACTAGACGGCCTTAATTCAACTTTAAACGGCCTGCAGGACAAGGCCTCCAACCTAGCAAGTCAGCTGGACAAAGAATCCAAGCAACTGGAGGACAAGATATCTGACCTGAAGTCTTCTCAGTCCACCCTAAAGAATACGATTACAAAGTTGAAGGGCGAGGACGAGAACATCGCTACGAAAATCAAGGACCTTGCCGGCGACTACAAGAAACTCAACCAGAAGCTCGGCCAGCTAGATAAGGACCAAAGCGACCTCACGGGAAGGATAGATAAGTTAAACGGAAACCTTGGGGAGCAAAAATCAGCCATAGACAAGGCAAAATCGGACCTCAAAAAGGAACTAAACAAGCTTGCAGAGGAAATGAAATCCCAAGTAAGCAAGCTGCAGGACACTGACTCAAGCCTAAATACGAAGAAGGCGTCAAAGGAATGGACACACGATCTCCTCAAGAAATACTGCAACGACGAGCTTGACAAGATTTCTCAGACCCTGCAGAAGAAGATTAACGGCATAGAATCGTCAATGGGTCAACTGAAACTGTTAAAGCACAGTATATACGCAAGATAGGAGTAGAGGGGATTTTACTTCTTCCAGGCCTGCTTGAACCCTTGCCGCATAACGGGGCTGTGTATTGCGTCAACTGCGGTGTCCCGTTGAAACCATTTTATTTCCTTTATCTCGTGGCTTGGCTTCACCTCTTCGCTCTCGGGAAGCTGGGCCCTGTAAAAGAAGACCATCCACTGGTAACTGTTCTGCTTTCCGATAGCGCTAAACACGTCAACCAGCTTCAAGTTATTCGGCTCCACGCTTATCTCCTCAACCGCCTCACGAACAACTGCTTGTTCCGGGGATTCTCCATAGACGAGGAAGCCACCCGGTAGGGTCCAACCGTCTTTATTGTACCCCCGAGACGGCTTGACCATCAGTACCTCGTCCTTCTCGTTCCTGATTATCGCCTCAACTACTATCCTGGGCAGTGAATAGTTGACGGCCTTTCGCACTACCCTGCCCACGTCATCCCGGAGTGGCACGTCTTCCTTGTGAACCCAGTCCGAGGGGTGTTTATCTAATTCGGGCTCGCAGTATATAATTCTCTGCTCCTCCAGTTTGATCGTCCTCTTCTCGGTAAAGGAAAACGGGATCTCTTCGATGTTAGTGGGGAAGACGTACAAACCGTTTTCCTTTATGAGGAACACTCTACCGTCAGTTTCCAGGTAATATTGTTTCATGGTTTAAAAAGTTTACCCAACTAAGTAACCGGTGACAACAACCTTTAAATCCCAATGGAAGGAAGTCATAACTATAATACATCCATAGTGACCTGTCATAGGGGCAGAGCTCTGTATTACGGGAAAATTTTTCTTCTTGTATCTATCGTCATTTTGAATTAACTTTATTTATACCGAGGTGGAAAAAGTGGATATAAACAAAGTTCAAAAAAGAGACGGGTCTATTGTCGATTTCGACGAACAAAAAATAAGTAACGCAATCTTCCGCGCCTCACAGGCAGTAGGTTCCGGGAGCTTACAGGAAGCGAGAGAACTAGCATCCAAGGTCTCAGACGACCTCCAGGAGATTTACGGCGAGGAGGCCATCCCGGAGGTCGAGGACATCCAGGATGCAGTGGAAAAAGTCCTGATCGAAGAGGGCCATTATTCCACGGCAAAAGCATACATACTCTACCGCCAGGAGCATCGCCAACGCCGCAGAGAGAAGCAGAAGCTGTTAAATAAGTCACAACTTGGCAAGATTGGCAAAAAGTTTAGCCTCAAGGCACTTCGGGTTCTAGCATCCAGGTACCTGCTTAGGGACAGGAACGGCAAGATAGTCGAATCCCCCGAGGAGCTCTTCGAACGTGTGGCGACTACGGTCACCATTCCCGACATCTTGCGCGACGAGAGAGTCTTTGATAAAGAGGGCAAAAACAGCTTAACCCACAAGGCCGAAAACTTCCTGCACGACTTCCATGAATATGGCAACAGGTATAACTTCAACAACCACTTCATCAACGAGTGGGCCTTCAAAGCTCTCGCAGAGCTCTACGTCGAACTGGCCGAAAACGGCCAGATGAGGGTTAACTTCAAAGAACTTCTCACCCTGTTTGACGAGGGCCACTTCGATAGATATCAGGAAAACTGGGAGCGATATTTTAACCTGATGGTTGACCAACAGTTCCTTCCCAATAGCCCTACTCTGATGAACGCGGGGACGAGGCTTGGGCAGCTCAGCGCCTGTTTCGTCCTTCCGATAGAAGACGACATGGGCAAAATCATGGACGCCTCCAAGGACGCCGCCCTAATATTTCAGAGTGGAGGGGGAGTGGGGATAAACTACTCCGACCTCAGGCCGGAAGGCGATATTGTGGCGTCCACCTCCGGCGTCGCGTCGGGGCCGCTCTCCTTTATGAGGATAATCGACACCGTTACTGACGTCGTCAAGCAGGGCGGAAAAAGGCGCGGGGCAAACATGGGGATCCTCAATATCGATCACCCCGACCTGAAGGACTTCATAGACGTAAAAAGCCAGGAGGGGGAGCTGGAAAACTTTAACATCTCGGTTGGAACCAAAGAGAGTTTCTGGAACGCCTTCCAGGATGAAGAGAAGAGCAAGTACGAACTGATCAACCCCAGAACGGGCAAGGCGGTAGCCCGAGAAAATCCAAACGCGGTCCTTGAATTAATCGCCCATTCTGCTTGGGAGTCAGCAGATCCGGGAATGATCTTCTTTGACCGGATAAACGAGTACAACGTGCTCGAGCCGGCCAAGGGGAAGATTAGCGGAACCAACCCCTGCGGCGAACAACCGCTGTACGACTACGAGTCCTGTAATCTCGGATCGATTAATCTTCACAGCTTCATTGACGGGGGCAGCTTCAACTGGGAGGAGTACGGGAAAACGATCAGAAGCGGAACGAGGTTCCTTGACAACGTCCTGGATATGAACAACTTTCCTCTGAAAAAGATCGAGAAATCTACCAAGGAATCACGTAAGATCGGCCTGGGAGTAATGGGCCTGTCGGACCTGCTTTACGAACGAGAAATACCCTATAACTCCGAAGAGGGCTTCGAGTTTATGGGTGAATTGGCCGAAACACTTTCGTACGTCTCGATGGACGAGTCGGTCGAACTGGCTAAGGAGAGAGGGCTCTTCCCCGTCTACGAGGAATCGGATTATCCAAAGGGCAAGATACCAATCGCCGAGTACTACGAGTCGAACGACCACAACGAGGACTGGGATGGCCTCATCGGCAGAATTCAGGAACATGGTATAAGAAACGGCATGACGACCACGGTGGCTCCTACGGGCAGCATATCGATGATTGCCGACACCTCTCACGGCATAGAGCCGGAGTTCTCTCTAGCTTACGAAAAAAACGTTACGGCTGGCGATTTTTACTACGCGAACGAGATCTTCGAGAGAGAACTTAAAGGGAGGGGGCTCTACAACGACCGGCTGCTCGCAAAAATAACTGACAACTACGGCAGCCTGGTCGGCATAGAGGAGGTACCTGAAGAGCTCAAGCAGGTCTTCGTTACGGCGCTGGATATACACTACGCGGACCACTTAATGGCGCAGGCAATGTGGCAAAAATGGGTCTCCGCGTCTATCTCCAAGACGATAAACATGCCAAACACCGCTACCACCGAAGACGTACTCAACTCCTTCCTCATCGCCCATAAGCTTGGCTTAAAGGGACTCACCGTCTATCGAGACGGATCGAAGTCGAAACAGGTACTTAACATGGAGGGTAACGGCGCGCTGGAAAAGAAACTGAAGCCGAGCGATTTCTCGCGGGGAAAGCTTGAGGAGATTGCCGGCGTATCACCCGCCGTAAAAATCTCAGAATCGCTGGACTTTCACCAGGGCAAGAAGGAGGACGAGTCAAAGTCGTTCATCAGCGATCCCACCCACCCCCTTAATCAGGTAGACGACCTGGAAGTGTGCCCGGAATGCGGGGGGAAGGTCGTACATGAAGGTGGATGCAACAAATGCGTTGAGTGCGGATGGAGCACCTGTTCAATAAGCTGAAAAACTTCAGGGTGTAATCGGAACCTGCCCTAGCCCAGAACCAACTCCGCAAGGCTGTGAACGGTTAGGGTGGGCTTCACCGCCTCTGTTTCTGACCCTTCGGGGTAAGAGTTGTCCACGCCACTCAGGGCCAATACGGAGTTCATCCCCGCCCTCTCTGCCATCAGAATATCGGTCTCTAGCCGGTCCCCGATTACCAGACAGTCAGACGGTTCGGTGACGCCCGCAACTTCCATCGCAATCTCCGCAGCTATGGAGGAGGGCTTTCCTGTCACCTTTTCCGGCGGGAAACCCATTCCCTCTATCGCGCCGACGGTCGCGCCCGCGCCAGGCTTCTCACCCTCCGGGGTAGGAAAGGTTTTGTCAGTGTTCGTCGCGTAAAATCTCGCACCGGAATTCAACGCCTCCAGGGCACCAGCGAGCTTGTCGTACGATATCCCTCTATCCATACCGGCAACGACCACATCGGCTCTATTAGCTTCTAAGACTTCATTGCCGGCAATCATAAGCTCTTCAGACAGACCCTCTTCTCCCACTGGATAGACCCCAACCGCTCCATGCTTCTCGACGATATACTTCGAGGCGATAAATGAGCTGTTAATTATATACTCCGGCGGAAGGTCCACTCCCGCCCCGTGTAGACGTTCGGCGAAAGATTCGCGAGATCGGGTCGAGTTGTTGGACAGCACGTACACGTCACCAAGGCCCCGCAGCTTTTCTATGCTCTCCGAGGCCCCCTTGATCGGGTGATCCGATCTGACAATCACACCGTCCATATCGACAAAATATACGCTGTAGTCTCGCAGGTTGAAATCACTTGTTTCCATTAAGATACCTCCATATACCAGTAATCAAAATGCGTTCATCAGAACTTTTACAATCATCATCGACCCGATGGTGACCTTCAACAGGGAGCCGAAGACCTTGCCCAGAAATGCCCCAAGTCCGCTCTTCAAGGCCTGTCCAATATCTTCACTAACTGCCATCTCCACCAACAGCGCCCCCAGAAAGCCACCAACAAACGCCCCTATCACGTTCCCGACAACGGGTACGGGGGTACCGACGATCGCGCCCGCGATGCTTCCAATGAGAGCACCGGTCATACTCTTACCGCTCGCACCAAGGCTCTTCACGCCCAGCGCACTGACCCCTAGGTCCAGGATTTCTCCCAGCGCCGCAAAGCCGAGGAAGATGAAGACCCAGGAAACCGAAATCAACTCCCAGGCGGTAATTAACCCTGCAAGTCCGGAACCGGCGACAATTATGAACGTGCCGGGCAGGCCGAGCGGGATCATTGCCAAGCCGGCCAGGCCAAACAGGAGAAAGGTTACAATCCCTAGGGCGAACATACGGAACACCTCCAGTCTCCGGTGTTCATGAATAAATCAGGCGAAATAGAGAGATAAAGGCGGGAATTGTCACAATCGCACATAGGTAACTATACAGCAGTCCCTGGTTGAGCAGCCCGGTCTCCTCACCGTAATGCCTGCCCACGATGACAAGGTTGGTTGCGGGGGTCGTAGCCGCTTCAAGGAGCAACACGAAGCCGATTACCTCTGGCGGCCTGACGAAATAGATCGCCAGCAGCGCCAGGGCGGGGTAAATTATTAACTTGAGCAGGATGACCAGACTAATTGCGCCGACAAAGCCCCGTGAATTTACGTGGATGTTTGCAAGTTGACCGCCGAGAACGATCATTATCAGCGGGACCGTAATCCCCCCGGCTAACGAAGCGGTGTCCAAGGCGAGATCTGGAACGTAAACCTCCCAGCCCAAAAGTAGCAGGGCAATCGACGTTATAGTAGTAACAAGTGGCGGATTGGAGATGATCCTCTTGGAGAAATCCCAGAGGTTAACGAACTTCCCTGAGATAAGGCCTACGCCGAGCGACCAAAGGGCAGCCGACAATCCCGTGACGATCAGAAAGATGATCAGGAAG
>JAGXLQ010000033.1 GCA_018334595.1 Candidatus Bipolaricaulota bacterium
ATCGCGATCGACTTCCTGGAAACCCATCTTCCGTGCCAGCGAGAGCATGGGCTTGTTGCTCTTGAGGATGGTCGCGTAGATGGTGCTTAACTTCTTCTCCTCGGCAACCCCGATCAACGAGTCGGTAAGCTTCTCTCCCAATCCTAGTCGCTGCCAGGGGTCCCCAACGACTACGGCGTACTCTCCCGTATCCTTGTCGGGACCGATTATCAACCGGCCGACGCCGATCATCTTGCTATCGTTCTCCTCTTCCAGTATTCCTACGATCGCCATCTCCCTGCGGTAGTCGATGTTGGTGTACCGGGTCATCTCCCTGTGAGTTATCTCCGTCCTGGGGCCGAAGAACCTCTGACGCCAGGTCTTGTCGGAGAAGGAATCAAAGAGCTCGAACTCCAACGGCTCGTCCTCCGGCCGGATCGGCCTGAGAGAGACCTCGCGACCGTCACTCAAGCGCCAGTCTTCTATATAGCGGCGCGGATAGGGCTCGATTGCCAGGTGTTCGTGCGGGTCGGTTACCTCGTCTTCCCTGTAATCCTCATCCAGGATAATCCTGGCATCGAGGGCCTTAAACGACCCGTCCACAACGGCCATGGGGTTGATATCTATTTCACTGATCTCCGGGAAGTCGACGATCAACTGGGAGAACCTGACGAGCAACTTCTCCAGCTCCCGGATGTTCGCCCCCTGGCTGCCGCGGAACCCCTTTAGCATTTGATAAATCTTTGTGTCCTCCATCAACCTGTGGGCCAAAACCTGGTTCAAGGGTGGGAATCCGGCGGCGGTATCGCGGTAGAGTTCGACACCGGTCCCGCCTCTTCCAAACAGGATCGTCGACCCAAACAGGGGGTCCTTCTTGGACCCGAGTATCAGCTCACAGGAGATTCCGCTGACCATCTTCTGCACGCTAACGCCGAGTATCTCGGCGGATGGCTTCCTGTTTTTCGCCCGCCTGACGATCCTCTCATAGGCCTGTTCGACTTCCTCTTTGTTCTGCAGGTTTAGCTCGACACCGCCTACGTCCGTCTTGTGGGTTATGTCGTGGGAGTATATCTTCAACACCACGGGGTATCCCATGTCGTAGGCAATATTTGACGCCTCACGTGCCGACTCCGCGATCTTCGTCTTCGATATCGGTATGTCGTAGGTCTCGAGGAACTTCTTCGCCTCGATTTCCGAGAGGGTCGTCCGGCCTGTCTTGAGAAGCTTCCTGACCATCGCCTTTAGGTGATGGTGTGGGGGCTGGCTATCGACGGGGAGTTCTTCCGGGGTTTCGTAAAGGAGCTCGAGATTTCGCGCGTAGCGGTACATGTACATGTACGAACTTATCGCCTGCTCGGGGGTCGGACGGGTCGGGACGTGCTTCTCCCTGAGAAGCTTTCGACCGCCTTCGACCTCGGCACCTCCCATAAAGGAGGTAACAATCGGCTTGTCGATATCCTTGGATACGTGCGCGACCGCCTTGGCGGCATCCTCCGCGGTAGCTTCCCCCTGGGGCGCGTAAATAACGATGGCCCCGTCAACGTTGGGGTCATTTAAGCAGGCCTTAATCGACTTCTCGTACCTCTCCACGTCGGCATCTCCCAGCACGTCGACCGGGTTCTTCTTGCTCGCGTGTGCGGGGAGAAACTCGTTCAGCTTACTCGTCGTCTCAGCCGACAGGTCGGCAATCTCCCCGTCCCAGTCCAGAATGGCGTCCGTCGTCATTATTCCGGGGCCACCGGCGTTGGTGATTACCGCGATGTTTGGCCCTTCCGGAAGTTCCTGTTTACTCAGGGTCTCGGAACTGCTGAACAGGTCGTCCACGTCGTCAACCCGGGTCACGCCGACCCGCTTGAACGCGGCGTTGTAGACCTCGTCCGCCCCGGCAAGCGAACCGGTATGAGAGGCAACTGCCTCCGCGCTCTTGGAGTACTTGCCGGCTTTAATCACAAGAATTGGCTTAGTCCGGGCAAACCCCCTCGCCGCGCTGAGGAAGTTTTCCGCGTCCTTGACCGCTTCCATGTACATAATAATGCTGCTCGTCTTCGGGTCCTGGCCGAAGTAGTCGATGAGGTCACCAAAATCTATGTCCATCATGTTTCCCACCGAGACGAAGCTGCTAAATCCGACCTTTGCCTCCGTAGACCAGTCCAAAATTGCCGAGCCCATCGCTCCGCTCTGCGAGAGGAAAGCGACGTTGCCGACATCTGGATTCTTTCGGAGGAAGGTTAGATTCAAGTTCGTACCGGGCCTGATGGCACCGAGGCAGTTTGGACCGAGGATCCTCATGTTATATTTCTTCCGCGCCTTATTCAGGTCCTCCTCGATCTTCTTGCCCTCGTTTCCCGTCTCGCTGAAGCCGGCGGATATTACTATCCCCGCCTCTATCCCCGCCTCGCCACACTCTCCCACAATTCCGGGAACGGTCTTGGCCGGCGTGGCTATCACCGCCAGATCGACGTCCGCGTTGATCTCCTTCACGTTGGAAGCCGCCTCGATGTCCATGACGGAGTCCCTGTTGAGGTTTACCGGGTAGATCTCCCCGTCAAAACCCTCCACGATATTTTTCATTAACGTAGCACCAACGGAGCCTTCCTTTTCGCTCGCTCCGATCACTGCCACTGACTCTGGTTTAAAGATTTTATCCAGTTTTTCACCTGGCATTGTAATACCTCCCAAATAGTTCGTAAAGCTTCGATATATTGGTCAGGAAAACGCTTGCTGCGTTCCTTAATTATATTTCCATTTCCCGGGTGACATCTCCTGGGACAATCCAGGAGATAATTATCGACGACGGCTAATTATCTGACGGACGTAGAAAGTACAACGGCAAAAATTACTTATTAACCGCATAAATTATAAAGGTCTTGGGGTTGTTTTGAAATAGCTAACGGGCAGGCACCAGAGGTTAGCCGTTCAGTCCTGAGACCGGTCATTACCGGGTAAGCTCTCCGTGACTTTCGGACGGGTGAAGTTTGAGAGACGACGGCCCGAAGCCCGGCCGCCATCCGTCTGCATTCGAGTTGAGTATCTAGTTTCGCCTGTACAGTCTGCGACAGTATATTAACCCGCCAAAACCCAGAACCAATAGGGCGCTTACCACGTGCGGCGCCCTGATCGGACCGAACCAGAGGCTACCGGCGCGGAAGACGCTGGTTACCGACCGGCCGGCGGAGTAGAGGACGAAGTAAAGAGAGATGATAAATCCGGACCTGTAACCCCTCTTCCTCAACCTCCAGAGGAGGAAGAAGATGATCAAGTTGGCTATCATTTCGTAGAGCATGGCCGGGTGGAGGGCCTGGTCCGGGAACTTCATCCCCCCCGCCGTGTTCGCCTTAAACCTCACCCCCCAGGGAAGGTCCGTAGGGAATCCGTAGGCGTCACCGTTGAGAAAGTTACCAACCCTGCCGATGGCCTGCCCCAGTATAAGGGCGGGGGCGAGGGCATCGGCAAAATCCCAGAAGGGGACGTCCTTTATCTTCACGTAGACGGACAGTCCGATCAACCCCCCGATCAGACCTCCGTGGATAGCCAGTCCGGAGACGCCAAACCCGGATCCGGGGTTTAACCCGATTATCGACAGGGGGCGATCTAAAAAGTAGCCGAGGTTGAACAGAACGTAATATATTCTCCCCCCAACCAAGCCGAGGGGGAAGACGATGAGGAAAAAGTCGACTACGTCGTTGAAGTCCAAATCCAGACCCTTGCGGTCCACTTCGGACCGCAGGAGGACCAGCCCAAATATCAGGGCTACCGCGTAGGCGACGCCGTACCACCTGACCGTAAGTGGGCCCAACGTAAAGGCAATCGGACGCAACTCAACCTCCCAGGACGACTACAGCCAGCTGTATGACCCCGATAAGGAAGCCAAGGACGGCACCGAACCAGGTAATCGCCCGCAGTTGATTGCCGGTGACGTCGAGGACCAATCCCTCCACTTCCAGGGTTGAAAAGTTATTTACCTCTTTTTTAACCAGGTTGCGCACGTCGATCACGGAGAGAAGCTCGGATATCTCAGTCGAAATGGACCCCGTCGAACTCTCAATCAACATCTCAATGAAGGGGTCTAAGTCTTCCGCATCAACCCACCTGGAAAGCTTGCCCAAACGCCTACTTCTCAGCGAGCCTATCTGTGCGTTGATCAAGTTGTTTACCTGAGACCGGAAGTCGCCCGTCTCAGCTAAACGGTGGACTGCCCGGGAAACCTTCCGGGATAGGTCCGTTTCTTCATCAAAGGAGCCAATTATCTCATCCAGGTCCCTTCCCTTTAACTCCTCCAGCAGGCCCCTGAGTATCCGGTCCACGGCAGACCGGACTCTCTCGTTCCTAATCAGTTCAACCGATACAACCGTAAGCAACGAGGCAATCTCCTTCTCCCTCTCGTTAGAAATTCCCAGGTCCGAGAGGTCGCGGTCAAGCAGGTTTTTCAACGTCTTGACACCGTAATCAGCGATCTCTCTTCGTACCTCCTCCTGTTCAAGTAGTTCGATGATCCTGGGAAAGCCGTCGTCAACGGCCTCGTCAATTCTGGTATCGAGGTCTTCGTTGCCGACGACGAATATCTCGACAAAGCCGTACTTCACCTGGTCCCACACGGAGTCCTCGTCGTATCCTTCCCGGACCTTCTCGCTGATAAAATCCTTGAGGAATTCCTTGGCCCTACCGCGGAACTCAGGGTTGTCGAGAGCAATTACGCCCTGTTGCAGAAGGGACGGGACCCAGTTTCGCGCCCCGGAGGTCACGAAGTCCAGAAACCTTTCGGAAAAGAGCGAGGAGATCTTTCCCTCGTGGCGGTCGAACTCGCGGAGCTTTTTAATCCAGAAGTACTTTACACCCCGTTCGAACTCCTCTCCCTCGGCAAAGTCAAAGATCAGCTCCTCCAAGTTCGCCGCGAGTAAATCGGCCGTGTCCGGGCTCAAGAACACCCCCAGCTCCTTCCCGCGAGACCACTCCCTGGCACTCGACAGTCCCCGCTCCACGACTTGATCCAGCGCGCTGCTCCGGAGAAACTCAACGGTCCAGCCGGTTAACTTCTCGGCCAGCCCACTCTGGACCTCATCTAACCGGGGTTGGTACTCAGCGGGTACGAGGTCCTCTATCCTTCCCCTGTCCTTGTCTAACTCGGACTCAAGCCAGTTTCTTACGGTAATCTTGAGGCCGGACTTGACCTCGGGAGTATCGAGTCTACCCTGGATCCCCTCGGATGTTACCAGGTGCTCGGCGACCGCCTCGCCGATGTTCTCGGCGATCTCGTTCTTTCTACGGGGGACCAATCCGGGTGTGAAGGGGACCCGAAACCCAAATACCCTCTTTTCGTGCAGGGGGCGGAACAACATCTTGATGGCAATCCAGTTGGTTGAATAACCAATCACGCTGGCGACAACAGGGACCAGGACCCAGTATAGTTGAAAGTCGGCGGTCATGTTCGCTCTCAGCCCCTAGTTTGATTTTTTGTCCCAAAACCCGTCCAGCCGACGAGATTACTTTTCTAACAGTATCACGGAAGGAAACGGAACCTTATTCTGCGCAGGCGCGGAGGAAATCGGCGAACAACGGATGTGGACGCTCCAACCTGGACCTAAACTCAGGATGGAACTGTACCCCAATGTACCACGGATGGCCTTCGAGTTCGATTACTTCCACAAGTTGCCCGTTAAGGGAAGTCGCCGCCATCCTCATCCCCGCTTCGTTAAACGCGTCCCTGTAGTCGTTATTGAACTCGTATCTGTGCCGGTGGCGCTCGTGAATGGTGTTCTTGCCGTAGATATCTTCCGTCTTAGTCCCCGGCTTGACGTCGGACTCGTAACTTCCGAGCCGCATCGTCCCACCCTTGTTCTTGATCTCGATCTGATCGGGCATGAGGTCGATTACCGGGTCCTTAGCATCCTCGTCAAACTCCGTGCTGTTCGCACCTTCAAGCCCCAGAACGTTCCTGGCAAACTCGATCGACGCCACCTGCATTCCCAGGCAGATGCCAAACAGAGGTATGTCGTTTTCCCGGGCAAGCTTCGCCGTGGCGATCTTTCCTTCCACGCCACGCTTGCCGAAACCGGGGGGGATGACGACTCCGTCCATCCTCTCTAGATGGTCTCCTAAGCTCTCCTTGTTCAAGTCGTCCGAAGAAAACCATTCGAACTCGGGCTTAATCCCTGTCTCCGCCGCGCCGTGCTCGAACGCCTCGATGATGCTGATGTAGGCGTCCTGGAGTTCCGTATATTTTCCGAACATGCCAATTTTCACGGAGCTATCAGGGTTCTTGATCTTGTCCACCTTTCTTTGCCACTCGGACAATTCCTGTTCCTTACGGGGTAACTCGAGCTCTTCCAGGACCCTGACATCCAGCCTCTCGTCGGCCATGGCCAGAGGGATGTTGTAAAGAACGTCCATGTTCTTGTTCTCGATTACGTTCTCCATCGGCACGTCACAGAAGAGGGCGATCTTCTTCTTAACCTTTTCTGGTATTGGCCTGTCACAGCGGGCCACGATAATATCGGGCGTGATACCAATGCCCCGCAGCTCCTTGACGCTGTGTTGAGTCGGCTTAGTCTTCAGTTCTTTGGAGGTCTTAAGGTAGGGCACGAGAGTGAGATGGATAAACGCCACGTTCTCTCTCGGAATCTCGTCCTTCAGCTGTCTGAGAGATTCGAGAAAGGGCAGGCTCTCTATGTCACCGACGGTACCGCCAACCTCGGCGATAATGATATTGGAGTCCGTCCGGTCGAGAGGTTCGTCTATCTTAGCCTTGATCTCTTCAGTTATGTGCGGGATGATCTGGACCGTCTTGCCCAGGTACTCCCCCCGTCTTTCCTTCTCTATGACGGTAGAGTAGACCATTCCGGTCGTCACGTTGCTGGAGGCGGAAAGGTCCTCGTTAATAAACCTCTCGTAGTGCCCCAGGTCAAGGTCAGTCTCGGCCCCATCCTCGGTCACGAAGACCTCGCCGTGCTGGTAGGGGTTCATCGTGCCCGCGTCCACGTTGAGGTAGGGATCTATTTTTTGGAGGGTGATATTGTAGCCTCTGGACTTGAGCAACAAGCCTAGGGAAGAAGCTATTATTCCTTTACCCAGTCCGGAAAGTACTCCCCCCGTCACAAATATATACTTGTTATCCATCTCTTTTGCAGTTGAATTCATAATGAAAATATTGTAGATAACTGTGGGGGTTCATGCAATCATTCCGGAGTCGGGAAACTTTTTCGGAGGACTATTCTTCCAGAAGTTCCTCCAGTATTTTTACGTGCAGGTCGTAAGAGCCTCCGCCGTAGAGAACGAGGCGGACTAGCCCGGGCGTATCGTTTTCCCGGAGGAAGTCGATCATCGTCTCCAGCGCTATCCTCCCCGCAGGCTCCTCGGGATAGCCAAACGCTCCTGTGCTTAAGGCGGGAAACGAGATGCTCTTGATATCGTTGTCCCAGGCCAGTTCCAGGCTGTTTCTATAAGAAGACTCCAGCAACTTTGGGTCCTCAGGCGAGTTGCTGTAAACGGGTCCAACCGTGTGGATCACGTAATCCGCAGCCAGATCATATCCACCGGTAATCTTTGCCTCTCCTGTACGGCAACCGTTTAGCTCTTTGCACTCCTCCCAGAGTTCCGGTCCCGCCGCACGGTGGATGGCGCCAGCGACCCCGCCACCGGGGGCGAGTCGCTTATTCGCAGCGTTGACGACGGCTTCCGTCTCCTGCGCCGTGATGTCTCCGCGGACTAACTCCAGCACGTTGCCGTTGATCTTCCGTGATGTAAACTCCTTCTTGCTTACCATAACTCTCCCACCTCCGTTTCAAGGTTCGCAATTACCCGGCTGAACTTCGACTTTAGCCGGGAGTTAGGGTTTGCATTCCACTGCTCTTTGTTGGTAGATGTCCTCTCCCCCAGGGCTGATATGTAGATAAAGTGGTCTGCGGCCGCCTAAGCCCGGCGGTTGTATTCCTTCATCTGCTTCTCCATCCTCCGTCGCTGGTCCTTCTCCTTGATCTTCTGACGCTTGTCATAATCCTTCTTTCCCTTTCCCAGGCCCAGCTTGACCTTGGCATAACCGTTTTTGAAGTAAACCTTCAGGGGAATTAAGGAGTAACCTTTTTGCTGAATCTTTCCGATTAACCGCTTTATCTCGGGCTTTCGCAGGAGGAGCTTCCGGGTCCTTCGTGGCCTGTGGTTTTCCCTGTTGCCCTGCTTGTACCGCGCTATATGAACGTTGTAGAGGAAGGCTTCTTCCTCCTTGATCGCGGCGTAACCGTCCTTAAGGCTACACCGTCCCTCGCGGAGGCTTTTTACTTCGGTCCCCCGAAGGACTATCCCGGCTTCGTAGAACTCCTCGAAGTCGTAATTTCTCCGTGCTCGTTTGTTCGTAGCTACGGTCCTTCCCATAGCGTCCTCCCAGTAGTTATTAAGTTTGTCTACAGGACGTATTAATTATAGTAAGGAGTGGGGATGAATTTTAGGGGGTTATCTACAGCCGGGGTCCAAGCTAAGGGGTAACAAGGAACAGCCCTCCCCCTTCTGCTATGGACCCGAGGTTACGTTCAAGGGTACTGCTATCAGGTTGACGAAAGAATAGCCGAGCCTTCACCCGGAAGTTATTCCTCTTCCTCTACTTCCATTATCTGTTCACCGTTGTAGTACCCGCAATTCGGGCAGACGTGGTGGGGTAGTTTCAACTCGTGACAATGGGGACATTCCATCGTCGTGGTGTGGTATGTACGACGTGCTTGTTACCCGCGTGCCTTGATCTCTTCTTCGATTTTGACGTTCTAAATTTTGGCGCTGCCATCGTCCTTCCTCCTTATATGGTGTCGAAATACTTGGGAATTGTACTGAAGGGACGGGTTACTTTCAACTGGAGGGAGTCTGCAATCACGATTAAGTCAGCCCTCCGCCCACCCCCAACACAACCATCTCAGGCCTCCAGCATAAACGTAACCGGCCCGTCGTTTGTCAGCTCCACGTCCATGTAGGCCCCAAACTCTCCGGTCTCCACCGTTAGGATCGTATTCTCGGCGAGATAATCCAAAAAGTACTCGTAGAGATCTTTAGCGTCGGCGTAAGCGGCGGCATGGGAGAAGCTTGGCCGTCTTCCCGAGCTGATCTTCCCGCAGAGAGTAAACTGGGAGATGACGAGGAGCTCACCGTTTACGTCCTCGACCGACAGGTTCATCTTCCCCTGATCGTCCTGCATTATCCGCAATTGGACCAGCTTATCCGCCAGGTACTCCGCGGCCTCGCGGCCATCGCCGTCGCAAACTCCGAGAAAAACGGTCAGCCCCCGACCGATAGAGCCCAGCTCCTCGCCGTCGGCGGTAACCCTGGCCTCGTTTACTACCTGTATAAGTGCCTTCATCGTATCAGTGCTCCTCAATTAGTCCGGTCAACGTCGCCCGACACGTCAATCACTCCCCCTCACCCAATACCCCCATCAAGACTCTCCCCGGACGTAGGCGCGGGCGATCATGTGCGCCAGCCTCAGCGGTTCGGGGACGAGGGAGCTGGTGGAGGTTACCCCCAACACCCTCTCCGCCTCCTTCTCGGACAGAGATTTGGTCTGATAGTAGATCTTCCCACCCCTTATCTCCGCGGAGTTCAACCTCCCCGCCTTCCTTATCACACTCCAGCGCTCCTCCGAGCGGGGAAGGTTACCCAACGCCTCCCTGATCGAACCGTAATCCACCTTCTTTCTGGTAACCGAAAGTATAGGTAAGCCCGTCTTCTTCTCAAGTTCCTCGACGTCAACCACGTTAAACCCCCCAAATGTTATTCCGTCGGTTAGGACCAGCTGTAGCTCATCCCTGTGCCTGCTGGAGTTAACGGCCTCCACCATCTTGTCCGTTGCGTCCATCCCGTCGACCGTGAGTTCTGTCTTTACCACGCCGTCCACCTGCCCGCCGCCGCGGGTAACTACTCCCACCAGCGGAACGGGCTCCGCCTGACCGGATGTAAAGGGGCCGTCGTCCCAGCCGATGACCTTGGCCTGTTCTTTTAAGGGGTTCATCACACCTCAAGGTTAACCTCTTTGTACCTGGACACAAGGTTTTCGATAGGGGGTTAGTTCGTGACGTACTGTAGTCGATCTTTGGCGGTTGGAC
>JAGXLQ010000191.1 GCA_018334595.1 Candidatus Bipolaricaulota bacterium
CGGGAAGAACCCCGCGGCGGTCGTCAAACCCCCCCGTCCGTACAAAGCGCTTGTAAGATATTCGAAGCGAGAGACGGCTATTCGGAAGCTCCGTCCTGTAAGAATCCCCGAAACATGTAGGCAGGCCCCCGGTCTCCTCTCCGATGATTGTACCTAACTCAAGGTCCTTGATCACGGCGGCAAAGCCCACCGCCGTTGAGAACGTATTACGCCCCACCAGCAGGAAAAGATCTCCATCAAAACGATATTCTCGTTTTGGGGGCCTTCTGTAGTCATTCTCATAAACGGCTACTTCCTCTCCGGTAAACCTGGTTCGCAAAAACTCCCAGGCGCGCGAGAACGGGTTCAGCGCACCTCCACCAAACAATACCGGGTCAGAATACTTTACCTCTACCCGGGCGAAGTTCCGATAAGGTTTCCAACTAACGTAGGAGTAGAGCAGGTCGCTCACGTTCGTGCTGCCCCCGCCGTTGTTCCTAAGGTCGACGATCAAATTATTCGTCATGTTGGCCTCGATCTCTCTGAACGACTCCTCGAGAAACTTTTCAAACTCCCCCTTTTTCGACCCGGCGAAGGTATTGATCGTCAACAGAGCCACGTCTTCCTCGACGAACTCCAGGTTCCAGTCGTCCGCGTACCTGGAGTAAAGTTCTGATTTCTTCTCGCTATATTCTTCGAGAGAGACAGCGGGCAAGACAACGCTCTCTTCCGTTCCGTCAGGGGCCCGGTAAACGACCTTAAAGCTCTCCTCCGGGCCGTACAGAGCTAACATATAGATAGGAAACAACCTCGAGCCCCAGCCAAGACCCCACGCCTTCCTTTCGTAACTCACCAAATCTAAGATCTCTCGGAGAATCCGTTCATAACCGACCCCGTTCACCGAAAGGACCCTTGAGCCTCGGGGCAACTCGGTTTCCCCGACCGTCTCCGTGAGGACGATGGAATCGTCCTTCAGGTAGACGTAAAATGGGACTATTACCCCGCCCTGCTCGCAGTATTCGTTGAACTTTTCGTTAAAGACGAGGGACGTGTGGGCGTCGTTAAACCCCGCCACAAACGGAGCAAATAGGTTATAGATCTCCCTGATGGTCCATGAATCCCTCTCCCGCAACCCATCTTTCAGCTGGAGGAAAGCTTCATCGGCGTCGCCTTCCCTACGGGAAAAATGGATGTCGAGGTGGACGGTCTTGAGCCGTTCGTAAAGGTAATCCAGGTCTTCCACGACCTGTCCGCTCTTCACCGTGCTGGAGAGGAGATCTTCCGGTGATCCGACCTCAGAGCCATCGACATGGAGAACGGTAGCCGAAAAAGAAGTGAGGACCAGAACTGCTATCAGTAAGGGGATAATCCCGGCGGAGACGTTATCACATATTCTTCTATACACGTAGAAAAACACCTCGATCAGCTTTTCGCCCAGTGAAGGATCTCACCGATTGACATATCCTTCCCGTACATGAGCATACCGACCCGAAACACCTTAGTTGCCAGCCTGAGTGTAAAGTAAACGAACACCAGCAACACGAGCAAGCTAACCAGAACCTCCCAGGTGGGAACTCCACCATACCCAGACCTCATCAACATCATCGTGGGGGTAAAGATCGGAATGTATGATACGAGCTTGACCCAGAGGGCGTCAGGGTTGCTCAATATCGCCCCGGAAAAGTAAATTGGAAAGAGAGGGAGGATAACGAATATTCCTCGCGACTGCCCGCTGGACTGCATATCCCTCGAGCTGGCACCCAGAAGTGCGTAAAGGGAAGCAATCATCAAGTATCCGAGCACGAAGTAGAGAAAGTAGTATAAGACCTGGAAGGGAGTCACTCCTCCCAGGGGGATTCCCGCAATCTGAGTCAACGACACAGCCCCCACGACTCCCCACAGCCCAATCTGCAACATACCCAGAAGGGCGAAACCAATAAGCTTGCCGGCCATCATGTCGAGTGGGCTGATCGAAGATAATACTATCTCGACTATCCGATTTTTCTTTTCCTGGACTATTCCCGTCATGACCATAGAACCCGAAAACATCGATGACATAACTATCATTATTGCCACGCCAAAGGGCAAAAATATCTCCCCAAGCTCCCTATCATCAGTCTCCAACTTTACTGGCGCAAACCTCACTTCCCGGGTCAACGAAAATATCTCGCCTGGGTCATACCCCTCGTCGGACAGGGCCTGGCTGGCAACCAGGCGGCCCATAACATCCCCCAGCGTCTCCCCCGCGTTCAGCAAACCTTCGTTGTCGTCCAGGTTGCTGAATATCTTGATCGGGGTCGACTGATACTGACGTAGTGGCTCCTCGAGGACAAAATAACCGTCTATCTCCTGTTCAGTGGCCTCCTCCTTAAGCTGTTCAACTGAAGAAGAAGCCTTCTTCAAGGAAAAGTTCTTCCCTTCGACCCCGGAAAGGGCCTGGTCCAGTTCGGAGTATATCCCGGCCCTGTCCACGAGGTACAGGGTGAGGTGCTTTCCCTCTCCCCAGCCGGCGAGAAAGTTGGGAATGAAACCGACGACGACGATGAGGATAGGGATTGCTATGGTCAATATCAAAAACATCTTACTACGAACGTTCTGTAGGAACTCCCAGCGGGCGACCTTTAGGGTATCACTACTCATCGCCATCACCTCTGACCGTTGAGATAAAGATATCGTGCAGTGGGGGCTTCTTCACCGATATTTCGGTAATCTCCACTCCAGGGGGGATCTCCCTGAGGAACTGGTCGGGAGTGACCCCCTTCTCTATGTAGAAGCTGCCACTTTTCTCATCAAGTTCTACGTTAGAGATCCTGCGAGCAAAAACCTCCCTGAGAACGGCGGGGTCGCCGTGGAACTTGAGATTAACCAGATCCTTGCCAAAACCCTCTTTGACGGCCGACAGCTCCCCTGACAACACCTCTCTTCCGTCGTGAATCATGAATATTTTGTCACAGAGTTCTTCGACCATGTTCATCCGGTGCGAGGAGAGGAGAATCGTCATGCCCTCCCCTTTTAACCGCTTGATAACAGTCTTAAAGAGTTCCTGGTTAACGGGGTCGAGGCCGGCAAACGGCTCATCGAGAATCGC